>CAUJGH010000045.1 GCA_963169575.1 Myxococcota bacterium
CGCTGCTGTCGGTGCTCCTGCTGCTGCCGGTCCGGGCCGGGGAGATCGTGCCCGGCGGCTTCGCGCTCGACGCCTTCGCCGTCGTCGGGATCTCGCTGGTCGTGGTCTTCAGCTTCCTCGTGCTCGCGCTCTCGCTCACGCATTTCGGGATGGCCCGCTCGCGGCCGGGCGAGCCGATCGCCCTGCTGCTCTTCTCGCTGGCGGGACTCCTGGCGGCGATCGCGAGCCAGAACCTGCTCGTATTGATGCTCGCGCTCGAGCTCGCCTGGCTGCCGGTGGTCGGGCTCGTCGCGATCGATTCGCGCCGGCTCTCCTCGTCGGAGTCGAGCCTGAAGCTCTTCTTCGCCCACGCCTTCGCGAGCCTCGTCTTCGCCCACGGCATCGCCTTCCTCTTCGCCGCGACCGGTCGACTCGATCTCGCGCTGCTCTCGCAGGCCCCGGCTGTGCGGCCCCTGCTCTTCGAAGTCGGCGCGGGCCTGCTCTTCACCGGACTGATCGCCCGCTGCGCCGTCGCGCCCTTCCATCCCTGGGCGCCCGACCTGCACGAAGGCGCGCCGGGCTTCGTCGCCGCCCACGTCGCGACGGCCGCGCAGATCGGCTGCTTCCTCGTCCTGCTGCGCCTGCTCCACGCGGTGCAGCCCGCCGATCCCGCGCTCGCCTCGGAGCTCGTCCGTCGCCTGCCCGATTGGATCGGAGGGCTCGCCTGCCTGACCCTGGTCTGGGGACACGCGATGGCGCTGGTGCAGGTCGGCCTTCGCCGGCTGGTCGGCTGGCTCGCCGTCGGGCAGGTCGGCTTCCTCGCGCTCGCGCTGGTCGATGTCCGGGGACCCGGAGGCGAGGCACTCGTCGGCGCATTGATCGCCACGGCGCTCGCGGTCGTCGGCGTCTCGACGACGCTCTCCTCGCTCTCGCATCACGAGCGGGCCTGCGAGCACGTCGGCGACCTCGCGGGCATGTCGAGCCAGAGCCCCGCGCGCGCGACCCTGCTCGCGATCTTCCTGCTCTCGCTCGCAGGCTTCCCGGGCACGATGGGCTTCGTGGCCCGGCGCGATCTGCTGACCGCGGTCGAGCACGCGGGCCATCGCGGCTGGCTGCTCGCCGGCGTCGTCGCGACGGTCCTCGCGCTGACGGCGGTCGGAAGGCCGCTGATCGCGATGCTCCGGCCGAAGGCGGATCCGCGCGCGGCGAGTCGCGCGCTCACGAACGAGCAGGTCGTGCTCGCCGTCTGCGCCGCGCTGCTGCTCTTCTTCGGCGTCGCGCCCCTCTTCGGCGAGCGCATGGCGTCGGGCGCGCTGGCACGCTGGATCGAGGCGGGCGTCGCGAGCCTCCGGCATTAGGCGGGGCGGCCCCGGGGCCAGCGCGGCGTGCGCTGGAGCAGGCGGCGCAGGCTCCCGTCGCGCCGCGTGATCTGCAGGTCGTCGAGCAGGGCCATCAGCGGCATCGCCGTCCGGCGGCTCGCGCCGATCAGGGTCTTGAGCGTCTGGGTATCGAGCTCGGGACGGGCGTCGAAATGCGCGAGCACGCGGGCGATCAGCGCTTCGACCGCCCCGCGATCGAAGAAGAGCTCCTCCGGCGCGGCGACGAGCCGGCCCTGGCGCTCGAGATGGTGCGCGAGCGCGCGGAGCTTCTCGGGCGGGGCAGCGAGCTCGCCCGCGAGCACGCGGAGCGAGGGCGCTTCGAGGCCCGATTCGGCGAGCCGCCGCAGGAGCGCGTCGGCGAGGCGCTGCTGCGCGGGATCGGGGCGCGCGCGGAAATCGGCGCGCGCGACGAGCTGGTCTTCGATCGTCAGCCAGCCCGCGTCGGCGAGGCGCGCAACGAGCGCGTCGGCGACCTCGGCGGGGACGTTTTCCGGCAATCGGCCGAGCAGCGTGGCCCGGGGCAGGCCGGGCATCAGGGGCTCGCTCGCATGGAATGCGTCGACCGCCTCGCGCAGCGATGCATCGAGGCGCTCGGCGGCAGCGCGCCCGAGCAGGCGCTCGGTGCCGAGGCGCACGATCTCGGCGTCCGCGGCGAGGGCTTCGAGCGCGCGTGCGAGCGTGCCCGCCGGATCCGCGCTCGGATCGTCCGCCTGTGCATCCCGGCGCTCCGTGTTCGCGCAGCCCGTCTCGAGGGCGAGCTGCGCGCGCGTCGTGCCGGCCAGGCCCGCGCGGTCGATGCGGACGCGCAGCCCCTCGGCGAGATCGCCGCCGGCGAGCCGCGCGAGTTCTTCGGCGAGTCGCGGATCGCTGCGCCGGCGATGGGGCGGGGCGACGTCGACGACGCGGCCGCCGCCGAGGGTGCCGCCGATGCCCGCGTCGCGCGCGAAGCCGCGCAGGACGAAGCGGTCGCCGGGCAGGAGCGGCAGCGGCGCGCCCTCGAGGTGGATGCGCGCGAAGCCGCGGGCGCCCGGGTCGATCGACGCGGGCTCGATCGGCGCGATCTTCGCGCGGCGCTCGCTGGTTCCGGTGAGGAGCTCTACGGCCGTCCGATCCTCGAGCGGGCCGCTGCCGGCGAGCCAGTCGATCTCGGCGTCGAAGGCGGTCGCCGCGAGCAGGGCATCCGGCGCGCAGACGACGTCGCCGCGATGGACGTCCGCGAGGGCGATGCCATGGAGGTTCACCGCCATGCGCGCCCCGGCACGCGCCTCCGCGACCTCCTCGCCGTGTCGCTCGAGCCCCCGGATGCGCGCCCGGCGTCCGCCCGGCTCGATCGCGACGCTCGCGCCGACGGCGCACGGACGTCCCGACCAGGTGCCCGTCACGATCGTGCCGAAGCCGTGCTTCTCGAAGACGCGGTCGACGTAGAGGCGCGCCGGCCGCGCGTCCCGCGCGCGCGACGGCAGCCCGGAGACCAGCGCGGCGATCGCCTCCCGCACCGCTTCGATGCCCTCGCCCGTCCGCGCGCTCGCCGCGACGATCGGCGCGCCGGCGAGCGGACTGCCCGAGAGCAGCTCGCGGACCTCCTCTTCCGCGAGGGCGCGCATCTCGGCGTCGGCCTGATCGGATTTGCTGAGCACCACGAGCCCGCGCTCGATGCCGAGCAGCGAGCAGATCGCCAGATGCTCGCGCGTCTGCGGCATCACGCCCTCGTCCGCGGCCACGACCAGCAGGACGAGATCGAGCCCCGAGGCCCCGGCGACCATCGTGCGCACGAAGCGCTCGTGGCCCGGCACGTCGACCACCGCGAGCCGGACGCCGTCCGCGAGATCGAGGGCCGCGAAGCCGAGCTCGATCGTGATGCCGCGGGCCTTCTCCTCGGGCAGGCGGTCGGTGTCCTGGCCGGTCAGGGCGCGGACGAGGGCGGTCTTGCCGTGATCGATGTGGCCGGCGGTGCCGAGCACGAAGCTCGGGGACGGATGCGGAGCGGGCGCGGCGAGGCGGGGCGGATCGGACGGGGAGTCGCCTAGCATCGAGGGCTCCCGGGGCGCATCGGACGACTAACGCGGTCCGATGCGATCCGTTCCCAGGTAGGGAACCAGGGCGGCGGGGATGCGGATGCTGCCGTCCCGCTGCTGGTGGTTCTCGAGCAGCGCCACGATCGCGCGGGCGTTGGAGATCGCCGTGCCGTTCAGCGTATGGACGAGCTCGTTCTTCTTGCCGGCGCCGGCGCTCTCGCCCTCGGCCGTGCGGCGGAAGCGGACCTTGAGACGGCGGGCCTGGAAGTCGGTGCAGTTGGACGTGCTCGTGATCTCGCCCCAGTCGCCGCCCGCGCCGCGGCCGGGCATCCAGGCCTCGAGGTCGAATTTGCGATAGGCGGGCGCACCGAGGTCGGCGCTCGCGATGTCGATCACGCGGTAGGGGATCTCGAGCGCGTCGAAGATCTTCTTCTCGAGTCGAAGCAGCTCGCGATGCTGCGCCTCGGAGTCTTCTGGACGGCAGAAGACGAACATCTCGACCTTGCTGAATTGATGGACGCGGTAGAGCCCGCGGCTCTCGCGGCCGTGGGCGCCCGCTTCGGTCCGGAAGCAGTGCGAGACGCCGGCGAGCTTCAGGGGCAGCTCGTCTTCGGAGAAGATCGAGTCGGCGTACATCCCGCCGAGGGTGATCTCGGCCGTTCCGATCAGGCAGAGGTCGTGGCCGGCGATCGAATAGATCTGGCTCTCTTCGCCGCGCGGGCTGAAGCCGAGCGCCTCGATGACGTCGGGTCGCGCGAGGTCCGGCGTCACGATCGGAACGAAGCCCTCGGGCAGGATCTGGTCGAGGGCGAAGCGCTGGAGCGCGAGCTCGAGCAGCGCGGCCTCGCGCTTCAGGAAGTAGAACTTCTGGCCGGCGACGGAGGCCGCCCGCTCGAAATCGACGAGATCGAGGGCGCTCGCGAGGGCGAGATGATCCTTCGGCTCGAAGTCGAAGGCGCGGGGCTGGCCGGCGGTCTCGAGCACCGCGAAGTCGGACTCGTCGCCGCGGGGCGACTCGGGATGGAGGAAGTTCGGAAGCCCGCGCAGCGCCGTCTCGAGCTCGGCCTCGGCGAGGCGAACCGCCTCTTCCTGGGCCGCGACCTCGTCCTTCAGGCGACGACCTTCGGCGGTATGGGCTTCGCGGGCGGCCGGGTCGAGCTTCTGCTTGCCCGATTTCTGATGTTCGTTGCGCAGCCGGTTGCTCTCGTTGAGCGCCGTGCGCAGGGCATTCGCGCGTCGATGGAGCGCGATCGTCGCATCCACGTCGGCGGAAAAACGGCGAGCACGACAGCTCTCGACGATCTCGTCGCGGCGCTCCTCGAGTAGACGCGGATCCAGCATGGGCGTAGGGAAGCACACGCTGTTTTCGGTCGCCATGAACGGCGCGGGAAACGGAATCGGGAACGCCGAGTGTGCGCCGGTCGACGGCGGAGCGAGCGGTTTCGTGTCGTTCGATGGCGCAGAGGGGTGACTCGCAGCGCATGCGAATCTAGATTGCCGGCGGCTCGACGCGGAGTGCGAGCCTGGAGGAGGGGAGCGAATGGAGCGAATGGACCGGATGCATCGGGGAGATCGGGAGCGCGGTTGGATCCGGCGGGCCGGGACGGTCGTCGCCTGGGGGCTGATCGCGAGCGGGTTCGCGTCGGCGGGTTGTTCGAACGAGAAGGCGGAGGAGGCGGCCGCCCCGCCCGCCGCCGAGCCTGCTGCGCAGCCGCCGGCAGCGGATCCCGCGACCGTCGCGCTCGCCGAGCGCGCCCAATCGCTGCTCCAGCCGCTGCCCGCCTCGATGCCGAATCCGGCCAACGAGGCGACGCCGGCGAAGGTCGATCTCGGCCGGATGCTCTACTACGAAACGCGTCTGTCGAAGAGCCACGAATTCTCCTGCAACTCCTGCCACCAGCTCGACAACTTCGGCGTCGATGGCGAGCCGACCTCGCCGGGCCACAAGGGCGCCCGCGGCGACCGCAATTCGCCGACCGTCTACAACGCCGCGCTGCACGTCGCGCAGTTCTGGGACGGCCGCGCCGCCGACGTCGAGGCGCAGGCGAAGGGGCCGATCCTGAATCCGGTCGAGATGGCTTCGGTCTCCGAGCAGTCGGTCGAGGCGCTGCTCGAGTCGATTCCGGGTTATGTCGAGGCCTTCGCCGCGGCGTTCCCCGGAGAGGCGGATCCCGTTAACTACGAGAACATGGCCCGCGCGATCGGCGCCTTCGAGCGGAATCTCGTGACCCGCGATCGCCTCGACGCCTTCCTCGGCGGCGATCTCGAAGCGCTGAGCGAGCAGGAGCGGCGCGGTCTCGAGACGTTCTTCAACGTCGGCTGCAACTCCTGCCACAACGGCCCCGCCCTCGGCGGCCAGCTCTACCGCAAGCTCGGCTTCGTCTTCCCCTACTTCACCGATCCGGAGAAGCCCGGCGATCCCGGCCGCGAGAAGGTCACCGGCGACCCCGCCGATCGACACGTCTTCAAGGTCCCGTCGCTGCGCAACGTCGCGAAGACCGGTCCCTGGTTCCACGACGGCTCGATCACGTCCCTCGACGAGGTCGTTCGCCTGATGGGTTACCACCAGGTCGGTCTGACCCTCGAACCGGCCCAGATCGCGGACCTCGTGGCCTTCCTCGGCGCGCTGACCGGTGAGGCCGACGCGGCCTACATCGCGAAGCCGGAGCTGCCGGAGAGCGGGCCGGATACCCCGAAGCCCGACCCGAGCTGAGCCGAGCCGGGCCGAGCGGGGCGGTGCCCGCTCGGGCGAAGGCGCAGGATCCCGTCTCGAGCGGGGACGACCGGTTCGACGTCGTCCCCGCTCAAGGCGGACGCCGCGCCCGCCGACGAGTCGCCCATGGCGATTCGCGAGGCGGGACGGGGAGATCGGCGCGGGAGCTGCAACGGGCTGGACCCGTTCGCTG
>CAUJGH010000046.1 GCA_963169575.1 Myxococcota bacterium
AGAGCCCGACGCAGCGGCGGCCGAGGGGAGCGCGCCGACGGCGCCGCGCGGCGCCCCCGATGCGAAGACGCTGCGCCGTGCGGCCGATCATGTCGCGACCGCACAGCTCGCCATGCAGGAGGCGAGCGAGACCTTCGCAGGCGAAGAAGCGCCGCTCGCTCCCGCCTCCGAAGCGCAGGGCGCCGCTCGCGACGCGCTGCGCAAGGCGCTCGAGCTGTTGCAGCCGCCGCCGCCCGAATCGCCCGAGAACGAGCCGCCGGACGCGCCGAAGCAGGACGACGGCGAGAGCGGGAGCGGAGATTCCGGCGAAGGTGAGGATGCGCCGCAGGACGAAGGTGGGGGCGCGCCGCCGCCCGCTCCCGAGCCGGAAGAGGCAGGCGACGAAGCGGCGGGCGCGAGCGAAGATTCCGGCGCGGAGTCGGCCGAGGCGAGGGATCCCGCGCAGCTGCTGCAGGGCGTGCGCGACCGCGAGGCGGAGCGGCGCGAGGCGAACGAACAGAGATCGCGGGCGCAGCGGCGATCGGCGCCGGTGGAGAAGGATTGGTGAGGCGCGCGAGTCGGGGAGCAGGAGGCGAGCGCAGACGCGGGCCGGTCGCGCCGGGGCGCGCGCGGTTCGCGTGGATGCGCGCTTTCGTGTTGCTGATCGCGCTGCCGGCGCTGCTCGCGGCGGGCGCCGCGACGGCGCAGGAGGCCCGGGTCGAGATCGATCCGGCGCCGCATCATCGCGGGCAGCCGATCGCGCTCCAGATCGTCGCGACCGGATTCGACGAAGAGCCGGCGCCCGAGATCGGATTCGATCCGCCGGACGGATTGTCGATCCGCTTCCTCGGCGTCTCTCCGAGCACCTCGACCTCCATCACGATCATCAATGGGAAGTTCAGCCGCGTCCACGAAGTCACCTTCGTCTACCGCTACGAGCTGATGGGCGCGCGCGCCGGGCGTGCGGAGGTGCCGGCGTTCCGCGTGCGTCAGGGGACGGTCGTGCGGACGACGCAGCCCTTCGCGATCGAGATCGCGGAGGTGACGAGCAGCGACGCGTTCGGGATCGCCGTCGTGCTGCCGCCGGGGCCGATCTTCGTCGGCCAGAAGGTGCCGGTCGAGATCGAGCTCCGGATCGATCAGGACGTCCTGCAGGACTACCTCAACTATCGCGTCCACGTCCCGCTCTTCGATCTGCCGGGCGTCCGCTTCATCGATGCGAGCCCCGCACGCTCGAATACCCAGCTCGAGATCACGACCGCGGCCGGCCTGCTCCGCCTGCCGGCGATCTCCGAGGAGCGCACGATCGGCGGTCGCCCGCACGTCGTACTGCGGGCGGAGCGAACGCTCGTCGCGCAGAAGCCGGGCATGCTCCGCGCCGAGGCGCCGACCGTCACGATCGAGCGGGGCACGGCCTTTCGCCGCGACCTCTTCGGTCAGCGCCGCGCGACCGGAACGCGGCGCTCGGTCTCCGCCGGCCGGGCGGTCCAGCTCGAGGTCGCCGAGGTTCCCGCCGAAGGCCGACCGGCGAGCTATGCCGGCGCCGTCGGTTCGGATTTCAGCCTCGAGGTCGAGGCCGATCGCAGCGTCGTGCAGCTCGGCGAACCGATCTCGCTGCGCTTCCATCTGCGCGGCCGCGGCGATCTATCGGCCGCGGGCCTGCCGCCGCTCACGGCCGAGGGCCTCTTCGATCCCGCGCTCTTCCGATTGCCCGAGGAGGCGCCGGCCGGTCTGGTCGACGAGGACGGCAAGCATTTCGAGGTCACACTGCGGGTCCTCGACGCCAGCGTGCGCGAGATCCCGCCGCTCGCCTACTCCTGGTTCGACGCCGAGACGCGCCGATTCGAGACGGTGCATTCGCGGCCGATCGCGCTCTCCGTCGGTGCAGCGCAGGTCGTCGGCGCCGAGTCCGTCGAGCGCGGATCCGCCGAAGACGACGCGAACGGCGCAGCAGGCGGGACGGCGAGCGGCGCGCCGGCTGCGAAGCCCGATGGCCTGACCGCCACCGGCACGGGCGCCGAGATCGAGGCCGCGGCCCGCCGGGCCTCGCTCGCCGAGAGCGCGGCGAACCTCGCGCTCGAGCGCGATCCCGACACGCTCCTGCGGGCGGCACGCACGGAGCAGCGCAGCGGGCTCGCGACGCTCTCGCTCTACGCGGCCGGTCTCGCGCTGCTCGGATTCGGGATCTTCGATCGCCGCCGGCGTGCGGTCGATCCGCGCTGGCGAGAGCACAAGCAGGCGGTCGAGGCGGCGCGGGCGGCGATCGAGGCGGCGTGTGCGTCTGGAAATGCAGAGGGTGCGGCTGCGCTCGGCCGCGCCTTGCGCGGGCTCGTCGCCGCATGGCCGGAGGAGGCGACGGCCGAAGTCGACGGACTGCTGGCGGAGTGTGATGCCGTGCGGTTCGCGCCGGGGGCCGGTGGCGCCGGTGGCGCCGTTCCGCCGACGCTCGCGGAGCGCGCGCGGCGATGGATCGATGCGCGGCGTGCGGCCGTCGCGGAGGAGAGATGAAGCGGATGCGTCGGACGGGCACCGGTCGTGTCGGGCGCATGGCCGCGATCGGTCTTCTCTTTGCGTCAGGAGTCGCGTCGGGAGTCGCGGCAGCACTCGCAGCGGGGTTCGGCGCGGGATTCGTCGTCGCGAGCGGCGGCGTGGCCCATGCGCAGACCGTGCAGGGAGAGGATGTCCGCTCGCGCCTCGAGCGCGCGCTCGACGACTACGAAGAGGCCGAGCGCGAAGCCGATCGGGACGCGCGCATCGCCGGCTTCCGCCGCGCCGAGCAGGGCTTCGCTGCACTGCTCGCCGATGGGATCGCGACCCCGGCGCTCCAGACGAATCTCGGCAACGCGGCGTTGCAGGCGGGTGACCTCGGCGCGGCCGTGCTCGCCTATCGCCGCGCGCTCCGCCTCGATCCGGCGGCGATGACCGCGCGCCAGAATCTCGCCCATGTCCGCTCGCTGTTGCCCGCCTGGGTTCCGCGGCCGAGCGGGAGCGAGGGGGCGGATGCCCTGCTCGTCTACCGACGGATCCCGGAGTCGACGCGCTCGCTGCTCGCTGCGGGCAGCTTCGCGCTCGCGGCCCTCTTCGTCGTCGTGGCGGCGCGGCGGAGGGACGGACCCTGGCGGGGGCTCGCGATCCTCTTCGGGATCGTCTGGGCGCTGCTGCTCGCGAGCGTCGTGGTCGATGGATCGGGGGGCGAGGGCGTCGCGGCGGTCGTGATGGCGGACGAGACGGTGGCCCGATCGTCGGACGCCGCGCAGGCGAAGCTCGCGTTTCCGGATCCCTTGCCGCAGGGCGTCGAGGTCGTTCGGCTCGAGGTCCGCGGCGATTTCGCGCGCATCCGGCTCGCCAACGGCAGGGACGTCTGGGTTCGCAGCGGGAGCGTCACGCCCGTCGACGATTGATCGCTTAGACTCGCGGGCGGAGCGCTTCTCGGCGGAGCGCCGGGAGGATTTCGATGGCAGGCGTTCGGGTCGCGATCGCGGGCGTCGGCAATTGCGCGAGCGCGCTGGTCCAGGGCGTCGCCTGGTATGCCGCCCACGACCCCGAGAAGAGCGCCGGACTCATGCACGCCCAGATCGGCCCCTACGCCGTCGACGACATCACGTTCGTCGCGGCCTTCGACGTCGATGCGCGCAAGGTCGGGCGTCCGCTCGAAGAGGCGATCTTCGCGAAGCCCAATCGCGCCGCGGTCTTCGAACGCGACCTCGCCGCGGGCGGGCTCCGGCGCGCTTCGGACGTCGTCGTCGCGATGGGGCCGGTGCTCGACGGCATCGCGCCCCACATGGCGGACCATCCCGCCGACGAATCCTTCCGCGTCGCCTCCGCCGAGCCGGTCGACGTCGCGCGCGTTCTGCGCGAATCCCGGGCGGACGTCCTCGTCAGCTATCTGCCCGTCGGCTCCGAACAGGCGGCGCGCTGCTATGCGGAGGCGTGTCTCGAGGCCGGCGTCGCCCTCGTCAACTGCATCCCCGTCTTCCTGGCCTCGGATCCGGTCTGGGCCGAGCGCTTCCGCGGCGCCGGTCTCCCGATTCTCGGCGACGACATCAAGAGCCAGCTCGGCGCGACGATCGTCCACCGCGCCCTCGCGCGGCTCTTTGCCGACCGAGGCATGACGCTCGACCGGACCTATCAGCTGAACACCGGCGGCAATACGGATTTCCTGAACATGCTCGAGCGCAGCCGCCTCGAGTCGAAGAAGCGCTCGAAGACCCGATCCGTCCAGAGCCAGCTCGATCTCCCCCTCGATCCCGAGCAGATCCACGTCGGCCCCTCGGACTACGTCGCCTGGCAGGGCGACAACAAGGTCGCCTTCATCCGGCTCGAGGGCCGCGGCTTCGGCGATCAGAAGGTCGAGCTCGAGCTGCGGCTCTCGGTCCAGGACTCGCCGAATAGCGCGGGCGTCGTCATCGATGCCGTGCGCTGCGCGAAGCTCGCCCTCGACCGGGGCCTCGGGGGACCGCTCGAGGCCGCGAGCGCCTGGTTCATGAAGAGCCCCCCGCGCCAGATGCGCGATGCGGACGCGCGGCGGGCGCTCGAGGCGTTCGTCGCGGGACGTGAGCTCGATGAGGAGAAGCGATGAAGCTCTACACGTTCCCGATCGCACCGAACCCGACGAAGGTCCGGCTCTATCTCGCGGAGAAGGCGGCGCTCGGCGGGAAGATCGCGCTGGAGGAGGTCACGGTGAACCTGATCGAGCGCGAGCAGCGCTCGCCCGAGCACCTCGCTCGCAATCGCTTCGGAACGCTGCCCGTACTCGAGCTCGACTCGGGGGCTCGGCTCATCGAGTCGCTCGTCATCATCGACTACCTCGAGCGGCTCCACCCCGAGCCGACGATGTTCGGCCCGGATCCCGAGACCTGGGCCCAGGCGCGTCAGCTCGAGCGGATCGCCGATCTCGGCGTCCTGCTGCCGATCGGTCGCATCGTCCACACGACGGATTCCCCCGTCGGCTACCCCGCGAATCCCGCCGTGGCCGCCTACTACCGGGAGCGGCTGCGGCCGAACCTCGCCCATCTCGAGGCGGAGCTCGAGGACGGTCGGCCCTTCCTCGCCGGAGAGCGCGTCACGGTCGCCGACTGCACGCTCGCGGCGGCGCTGCAGTTCGGGCGGTTCCGGAAGCTCGCGTTCCTGGACGAGCGGCCGAGGCTCGCGGCGTGGGACGAGCGCTATCGGGGGCGGGAGGCGGCGAAGGCGGTGCTCGTCCTGTGAGTGCTCGTCCTGTCGGCGGCCAGGGCATCCGGGACCGTCCCCGTCGGTACCTCCGAGAGCGCGCGCAGGAGCAGTCCTGCCAGGATGGGGTCGATCTCTCGCCCCGTCGCAGGCGAGCGAGCAGGGCACTCGCTTCCTGCTCGGGTCCGCGCGCGGCGATTGGGATGCCCATGATCCGCGCCCGCCCGAGGAGTCCGTCGGCATCGAACGGGCGAGTCGCCCGAGCGGCGGCGCGGGCGAGGACCGCCGGCGTCGATGCGTCCGAGAAGCGCGCGAGCTCGCGGGGCCGCGGGCCTTTCGGCGTCGAACGGCTCTCCCGGAGCTCGATCCGGTCGCTCGTCGAATGGCCCGACGGCGGGGAGTCCAAGCGGATGCTGAAAAGGCTGCTGGCCATGCATCCGGAGCTGGTTCCGGAATGGCGGCGCTGGCCGAAACGGACTTCAGCGAGGTCGAGGCGAGGGTCGTTGCGCGTCGTGTCCGGGATGCTGGTCGACGAGACGACCCGGAGCGGCGGGTGCGCGAGCTTCTCGCCGAATGGAATGGCTTTCTGAAGCGTGGGCTCGACGTCAGCCGTCGTCGATGAGGCCCCGTGCGCTCCACGGCCTGATCGAGCCTGAATCGAGTCTGCACCGGGGCCATTGCTCGGCGTTCTGGTGATCCCGGAAAGCAGCGCCTCAGGTGTCGGCCTTGCTGGACCGGCCGCGTGCGCGATCGGTGGTACGCTCGTCGCGCGCGGCCTCGCTGATCTCCGCGCGCGAGGGGATGCGATGCCTGCCACCGACTCCGTTCCGACCGGATCTTCCGTTTCGCCCCAGACGATCCGAAATGCCGTCGAGATCGCGATCCGACTGGGCGCGATCGCCCTGCTCGTCGGGTGGTGCCTCCTGATCGTCGCACCCTTTCTCGGCGTCGTGGTCTGGGCCCTGATCATCACGATCGCGGTGGACGATGGGTTCGAGAAGGTCTGCCGCTGGCTGGGGGGGCGACGGATCCTGGCCGCTCTTTTGTATGTCGGCCTCGCATTGCTCCTGATCCTGGGTCCGACTGTCCTGCTCTCGGAGACGCTCGTTTCGGCCGCCCGGGACTACGCGCACGAATTGAGGAGCGGTGCGCTCGTCGTGCCGCCGCCGAACGACGCGATCCGGGATCTGCCGGTGATCGGGTCGAGGGTTTACGACGGCTGGCTGCGCGCGAGCGAGAACCTCGCAGAGACCTTGACGCGCTTCGAGCCGCAGCTGCGGACGGTGTCGAAATGGCTGCTCGCCACCGCCAGCAGCGTGGGGCTCGGAATTCTCCAATTGGTCGGTTCGATCCTGATCGCGGGTCTGATGCTCGTGCGAAGCGATCTGCGCAAGAATTCGCTGCAACGCTTCGCCGTTCGCATGGCGGGATCCGAGCGTGGGCCGGAACTCGCGAGTCTGGCGCGCGCGACGGTCCGCAGCGTGGTGCAGGGGATCCTCGGCGTCGCCGCGCTGCAGGCCATTCTCGCCGGAACCGGGTTCGTGGTCGCGGGGATTCCCGGGGCCGGATTGTGGGCGCTGCTCGTGTTGATCTCCGCGATCGTCCAGCTGCCCGTGATCCTGGTCATGATCATTCCGGTCGTGATCGGGTTCTCGACGCTCTCGGGGCTGGCCGCTGGGAGTCTGTTCGTGTGGTGCATCGTGGTCGGTCTGCTCGACAACATCCTGAAGCCGATTCTCTTCGGCCGCGGCGTCGACGTCCCGATGCTGGTGATCTTCCTGGGGGCGATCGGTGGGATGTTGATGATGGGGATCGTCGGCCTGTTTCTCGGGTCGGTCGTCCTCGCGGTCGGATATGCGCTCTTCGAGGCCTGGCTGGGGGATGCGGAGGTCGCCTAACGAGCCCGCTCGTTCCCCATGTAGAGCCCCATCATGCGCGCGATGAAGATGGCGAGATAGAGCTGGCCGACCAGGGCCTCGCTCGAAGAGGCCATCTGGGCGAGGTCGCCGCGGGGGGTGATGTCTCCGTAGCCGACCGTCGTGAGCGTGACGAGGCTGAAATAGAGAAGCCGCGTCGGCAGCGAGCTCGGATCGCCGGAGGTCGCCTCCAGGGCCTCTCCTCCGGAGAAGAAGGCGCCGGGCGAAAAATCGATCAGCAGGCGATAGACCATCGCATAGCAAAGCCCGATCAGGAGATAGACGCAGACGCCGCCGACGAGCGTGTCGGCGTCGACGATTCGCGATCGCAAGAGCGAGTTGAGAAGGACGAGTGTCGTGAATCCGAGAAGTCCCAGGCCGAGCAGCTCCGCGATGATCCGCGCTTCGCTCGACCCCGAGCCATGGCCGATCGCCAGCCCCACGAGGGTCGCGGCGCCGAGAGCGATGGCGATCCACAGGATCCAGCGCTGGGTGCGGTTCACGTAGATCGCCGCCAGCAGAATGAGACAGAGCAGGATCGGAAAGCGTTTTCCCCCGAATGGGGCCCATTCGAGCAGGGGAAGCGCGATGAAGAGCAGGACGATCGAGGCCAACATCGCGGAGTGGCGACCCAGCGCACGGCCTC
Organism: Myxococcota bacterium; assembly: GCA_963169575.1. Classification (GTDB taxonomy): domain Bacteria; phylum Myxococcota_A; class UBA9160; order UBA9160; family UBA4427; genus UBA4427. Next base: position 7,711 of record CAUJGH010000046.1, read on the forward strand.
GCCGGTCCCGCGCGGCCAGGGTTTCGAGGATGCTCATCCCGCTCTCCAGTCGATGGGTGCGCCGTCCGCGGGGTCACTCCACGCGAGCGGGCAGCAGGAACAGGGTGATCGCGAAAACGAGGTAGACCGCGAGGATCAGGACGCCGCTGAACCAGGCGGATCGACCCGACTGGGTGACGGTCTGGGCGCTGACGGTCGCGATCAACATCATGCCGACGGCCGCGGGCCAGAACTGGAGATCCATCGGTGCAGGCCCCATGAAATAGCTCGCGAGGACCAGCACGGGCGCGACGAAGAGCGCGATCTGCGTCGCGCTCCCGAGCGCGATGCTCACGCTGATGTCCAGCCGGTTCTTGCGCGCCCCTGAAAAGGCCGCCGCCATCTCCGCGGCGCCACCGACGAGGGGGACGATGATGAAACCGACGAAGGCCGGACCCATTCCGAACGAAGATGCCGCCGCCTGGACCGAGGCGACGAAGACCTCGCTCGTGAACGCGACGAGGATCGCGACGACCGCGAGCGTCGGGAGGGCGAGGCCCATGGACCAGGCTTCCTCGTGCTCGTCGGCATGCGATGCCGAGGCGAAGTCGTCGCGATGCGTGCGCAGGGAGAAGACGAGGCCCAAGGCGTAGGTCGATACGAGCAGGAGCGCGAGACACAGGCTCAGCGTCTTCGTGAATTCCGCCGCCTGCGGATGATCGGAGCCGCCCGTCACCGAAGGGATCAGAAGCGCGATCGTCGCCAGGAAGAGCTGCCCGGCCTGGAGGCGCGCGGAGCCGGAATTGAACGTCTGTTCGTGGTGGCGCAGGCCGCCGATCAGGAACGCTGCGCCGAGCATGAAGAGCGTGTTCGTGACGATCACGCCCGCGAGCGTCGCTTTCACGAGGAGATACTCACCGGCGCGCAGGGCTGCGAGCGCGATGACGAGCTCGACGAGATTGCCGAGGGTCGCGTTGATCAGTCCGCCGACCGCATCTCCCGTCTTCGATGCGACCGACTCGGTGGCTCGGCTCAGCAACACCGCCAGGGGGACGATTGCGAGCACGGAGAGCACGAAATGCAGCGTGTGAGCGGCGGGCGCCGTCCGCTCGACGACGAAGACGACCGGGACCACGACGAGCAGCCAGAGCAGCGGATCCCGACGGATGTCTCGAAAGAGCCGGTTCATACTCATACTCCCGTCGTGGGCGCGAGCGATGCCGAGAAGACTTCCGCCCGTCGCACGCCGGGGGCGGATCGTCTGGCCAGCGATCAAGGCACCGCATTCGTCTCCGTCGGGTTCGCGGCGGACGAGATCTCCGACGCGTCCTGAATCCCCTCCGACGGCGCGTCGTCGCCCGGGAGGCGATCGAGGGACCAGCCTCCCCCGAGCGCCTTGTAGAGCTGGACGAGGGACCGCAACCGCGACAGCTCGAGCTGTGCGAGTCGATTCTCCGCCGGGAACAACAGCGACTGCGCCTCGAGCACCTCGAAGTAGCTCGCGAGTCCCCCCCAGAAGCGGACGAAGGCCAGTCGCACCGCTTCCTGGTAGGCGGTCACGGAGCGGGCCTGGGCCTCACGCGCGACCGCGAGCTTTTCCCATGCGACGAGCGAGTCGGAAACCTCGCGCATCGCGACGAGCACCCTTTGGTCGTAGTTCCGGGTCGCCGCTTCCCGCTCGGCCTTCGAAGCCTGGAAGACGCTCCAGATCCGTCCGCCCTGGAAGATCGGCCCGGTGAACGCACCGGCCACGGACCAGGCCCGCGAGCTCCCGCCCAGGAACTCCGAGAGCTCGTTGCTCTGTCGCCCGAAGAAGCTCGTCAGGCCGATGCGCGGCAGGAAGTTGGTGATCGACTCCCCGACGCGTGCGTTCGCGGCGACGAGGGTCTGTTCGGCTTCGACCAGGTCGGGGCGTCGATCGAGCAGCGTCGCTGGAATGCCGGCGGGGACGGCGGGAGGTTGCTTCTGCTCGGAGAGGCTGGTTCCGCGCGGGATCCCGCCCGCCGGTCGACCGAGCAGGACACTGAGCTCGTTCTCCTTGGCGACGATCAGGGCCTCCAGCTCGGGAACGCGTGCCTGGGTCTCGCCGAGCGCTCCTTCGGCGCGCTCGACGGCGAGTCGAGCACCCGCGCCGCCCTCGAATTGGCGGAGAAAGAGGTCTCGACTCCGCAAGTAGGACTCCGCCGTGCGCTCGGCGATTTCGAGCTCGCGGTCGAGCTCGCGCAGCTCGAAGTAGGCGGAGGCGACACTGGCGATCAAGGAGAGGCGCACGCCGCGGGCGAAGGCCTCGCTCGCCAGGTATTCGGCACGCGCCGCCTGCGTGGCCCGCCGGATCCGACCCCAGACGTCGATCTCCCAGGCCAGGTCGAGACTGCCCAGGAAGAAATCCCGCGACCTGCCGGGCGCGCCGAAGTTCTCCGAGCTCTCGCCATGTCCCGCCTCGCCCGAGTAGCCGAGCTGGGGGAAGAGCTCGGAGCGGGTTGCGCCGACGAGTTGGCGGGCGAGCTCGACACGGGCCACGGCGACTGCCAGGTCGCGGTTGTTCTCGAGGGCGACCTGTGTGATCTCGACGAGGGCCGGGTCGTCGAAGATCGTCCACCAGGGAAGCTCCTCGACGAATGACTGCTCGGCCGGCGTCTGCTCGCCGCGAAATGCGGGCGCGTCGGGCAGATCGCCCGGGCGGTGATAGTTGGGCCCGATCGCGCAGCCGGCGAGGGCGGAGCCCGCCAGGACGAATGCCGCAGCGAGAGCCCGGGTCGAGCGCCATCTCATCGGTCCGTTCCCCCCGTCGGCAATGGGCTGATCCCGGGAGGCGGAACGGTCTCGGCGACTCCGGCCGGTCTCCGGTGCGTCAAGCGCTCGATCACGACGAAGAGCACGGGGACGAGGAAGATGCCGAGCAGGGTCGCGACCAGCATGCCCATGATGACCGCGGTGCCGAGCTGCTGACGGGAGACCGCGCCGGCCCCCGAAGCCCGCCAGAGCGGCACGCACCCGAGGATGAAGGCGAACGACGTCATCAGGATCGGGCGGAGTCGCAGGCGTGCGCCGTTCAGCGCGGCTTCGACCAGGGGCTTGCCCTGTTCGAGCTCGAGCTTCGCGAACTCGACGATCAGGATGGCGTTCTTCGCAGCCAGACCGATCAGCATGACGAGCCCGATTTCCCCGAATACGTTCAGCTCGAGGTCGCGCATCATCAGACCGAGGAATGCGCCCAACACCGCGAGCGGCGTTCCGAGCAGGACGCTGAAGGGCAGCGACCAGCTCTCGTACTGGGCCGCCAGGACGAGAAACACCATCAGCACCGCCAGGGCGAAGACGGCGGTCGAACCGGACGCCGTGCTCTCCTGGTACGACATCGCGTTCCAGGCGTAGCCCATCTCGGGCGGGAGCGTCTCGCGGGCGACTTCTTCGAGCGCGGCCATGGCATCGCCCGAGCTGTAGCCCGGCGCCGGCGATCCGGTGACCTCCGCCGCGCGGTAGAGGTTGAAGCGCGTGGTGAATTCGGGGCCGAGCGCGTCCCTCGTCGAGACGAGGGTCGAGAGGGGCACCATGTCGCCCGAGTCGTTGCGCACGCGAAACGCGCCGATGTCGTCGGCCGTGCGGCGATATTCGGGCTCCGCCTGCAGGAAGACTTTCCACTGCCGACCGAAGCGGTTGAAGTCGTTCACGTAGGCGCCGCCCATGAAGGCCTGCAAGGTCGTGTAGATCGAGTTCAGGTCGACGCCCTGCTTGAGCGCCTTGTCGCGATCCACGTCGGCGAAGACCTGCGGCACGGACGCGCGGAAAGGACTGAACACACCCTGGAGCTCCGGGCGTTTGCGCGCCGCGTCGATGAACAGCGCCGTCTGGTCGGCCAGGAACTCGACCGGTCCACCGCTGCGGTCCTGCAACATCATCGAGAATCCGCCCCCCGTTCCGATGCCGGGGATCGCGGGAGGCAGGAATGCGAAGACCTGGGCCGCCGGGATCGAGGCGAAGCGCTGATTCAGGGCGGCGACGATGCCCTTGAAGCCGGTCTCCGGGGTGTGTCGTTCGTCCCAGGGATCGAGCGACACGAAGAAGAAGGCATTGTACGTGGCGGAGCTCTGGGAGATCAGGCTGAAGCCGGCGACGGTGTTGAAGGCGCCCACGCCCTCGGTCTCGGCGAGGATGGCCTCGACCTGTTTGCAGACCTCGTCCGTCCGCTCCATGGACGCGGCGTCCGGAAGCTGGACGTTGACGAAGAGGTAGCCCTGGTCCTCGTCGGGCACGAAGCCCCGGGGCAACCGGCCGCCGATCAGCCCCGCGACGACCGTGACGGCGACGAGCAGCAGGAGCGTCCGCTTCGACTTCTGCACGGCGATGCCGGTCCATCCCACGTACTGCTGCGTGGTGCGGTCGAAGCCGCGATTGAAGGCCGAGAAGAACCGGCTCAGCCCATTCTGCTTCGCTTCCGAGACCGGCTTCAGCAGCAGCGCGGAGAGCGCCGGAGACAGGGTCAATGCGTTGATGGCGGAGATGATGACCGAGACGGCGATCGTGAGCGCGAACTGCTGGTACATGCGACCGGTGATTCCCGGCACGAAGGCCACGGGAATGAACACGGCGGAGAGCACGAGCGCGATCGCCACCACGGGGCCGGCGACCTCCTGCATCGCCTTGTTGGTCGCGTCCCGCGGCGAGAGTCCTTTTTCGATGTGGTGCTGCACCGCCTCGACGACGACGATCGCATCGTCGACGACGAGGCCGATGGCGAGCACGAGACCGAAGAGCGACAGGGTGTTGATCGAGAAGCCGAGCAGGGGGAAGAGCGCGAAGGCGCCGACCAGCGAGACCGGAACCGTGAGCAGCGGGATCAGCGTCGCCCGCCAGCTCTGGAGGAAGATGAAGACGACGAGGATCACGAGCGCCATCGCCTCGGCGAGCGTGTGCTGGATCTCGACGATGCCCTCGGAGACGGCGAGAGTCGTATCGAGGGAGGTCATGTAGTCGAGGTCGGCCGGGAACCGGAGCTTGACCTCCTCCATGACCTTCTTGAGTCCCGCCGCCACCTCGAGCGCGTTCGAGCCCGGAATCTGATAGACGCAGATGATCGCGGCCGGCTTGCCGTCGAGCCGGCCGCGCTGGTTGTAGTTGAGGGCGCCGAGCTCGATGCGCGCGACGTCGCGCAGTCGCACCTGCCCGCCGGTCGGGCTCGAGCGCACGATCACGTCGCCGAACTCCTCGGCCGTGACGAGGCGGCCCTGGGAGCGCACGCTCCAGGTCATCTCCTGTCCGGGCGGGGCGGGCTCGCCGCCGATCTTGCCCGACGGGTTCACGGCGTTCTGCTTCTGGATCGCGGCGACGAGGTCCGGGACCGTGAGACCCAGGCTCGTGAGCTGGTCGGGCTTCACCCAGATCCGCATCGCGTAATCGCTGGTCCCGAACAGCATCACGTCGCCGACGCCCGGCACGCGCTTCAATTGATCGATGACGTTGATGTTCGCGTAGTTGCCGAGGAATTGGTCGCCGTAGGTGCCGTTCGGGGAGTGCAGCGAGAAGAGGATCAGCGGATTCGCCGTCGACTTCTTGATCGTCACGCCGTAGTTGCGTACGTCGGTCGGGAGACTCGCCTCGGCCTGGCTGACCCGGTTCTGGACGAGGACGTTGTCGGTGTCGATGTTGGTCTCGACGTCGAACGCGACGCGCAGGGTCATCGTCCCGTCGTTCGCATTCACGGACCGCATGTACATCATGTAGTCGACGCCGTTGACCTGCTGCTCGATCGGCGTCGCGACGGACTGCTCGATCGTGACCGCGTCCGCGCCCGTGTAGGTCGCCGTCACCTGGATCTCGGGCGGCACGATGTCGGGGTACTGGGCGATCGGTAGCCGGCCCATCGATACCAGGCCGAGCAGGACGGTGACGATCGAGATCACGATCGCGACGATCGGTCGGCGAACGAAGAAGAAATCACTCGTCGGCGCGGATTCGCCCGCCATGGCTCATTTCCCCGCGTTCGTCGGCGTGGCAGTCGAGTTCTTCGGGTCGGGCGCCTGCGCGGTGACGAGCGTCCCCGGTCGCACCTTCTGCAGGCCCTCGACGACGATCCGCTCCCCCGCCGACAGACCCTTCAAGATGATCCGATCGCTGCCATCGAGGGCACCGGGCTCGACGACGCGCAGCTCGATCGTGTCGTCGTCCTGGACGACGGCGATCTGGAACGCGCCCTGGAGTTCGGCGACGGCACGCTGAGGGACCAACAGGGCGCTCTTTGCCGTCGAGGTCACCGCACGCACTCGCGCGTACTGCCCGGGGCGAAGGATGTTCTCGGGATTCGCGAATTCGCCGCGCAGCAGGAACGTACCCGTGGTCTGGTCGACGGCCGAGGCCGCCGGGACGACTCGCCCGGGATGGGGCCAGGTCGTGCCATCGGCGAGGACCAACGAGAGGACGACTGCATCCCTGGACCCGCGCCCTTCCACCGCCTCGCGGATCGCGCCGGCGAACAGCAGGTATTCCCGTTCCGAGAGGGGAAACAACACGCGGATGGGATCGAGCTGGGACACGTTCGTCAGCGGGTTCGGATCCCCGGGGCCGACGAGGTCGCCGAGCTGCGCCCGGGCGATGCCCGCGATGCCGTCGACCGGCGAGCGGATCGAGCAGAAGGTGAGATCGAGCTCCGCCTTCTCGACCGCGGCCTTCGCCCCGTCGATGCCAGCCCGCGCGGAGCGCTGCAGCTGGATCGCGTCGTCGAGCTCCTGCCGGCTCACGGCGCCTTCGGCGACGAGGGGTGTGAATCGATCGACGTCGAGATCTGCCTTGCCGAGCATCGCCTGCGCGCGACCGAGGTCGGCACGCGCTTGTTCGAGCGCCGCCCGGTACGGGCGCGGATCGATCTGGAATAGCACCGAGTCCTTCTCGACGTGCGTGCCTTCCTCGAAGTTGCGGGAGACGAGGTAGCCCGACACCTGGGCGCGGATCTCGGCGTCGACTGCCCCCTCCGTCGTCCCGATCCACTCGCTCTGAACCGCGACGTCCCGTTGCGCGACGGTTCCGATCACGACCTCCACGGCCTTCGGCGGCGGCGGGGCGGACTCGTTGCATCCGGCGGCGACCAGCACGAAAAGGACTTGCGCCATTGCACGCAGAGCGGTCAGGGACATGGGCAAACGAACCTCCGAGGGATTCCAGTCTACAGGGCGGCCGGGGGACCGACATGGCCCGCCGCCGAATCCTGCGTCTTCACGCCCGGAAGATCGTTCGCCGGCGCCAGGCCTCACTTCACCGAATAACCCCTGCCCTCGAGGCAGGCCGCATGGGTCTCGTCGAAGGTGGAGGGCGCGAGCGGATCGACGCGCGCATTCTACTTGGCCCAGCCCTGGCATTCGATCTCGTCCTTCGACTGTTGCGCTGGCGACCGTCCCTTCGCCTCGGACGGCTCCCAAAGCATGGCCGATCCACGGACTCTATCGCGAGTCGAACGGTGGAGGAGCCGGCCACCCGGCCCGGTCCGGCCTGTCCCGGGCCCGGGCGGTGATGGCATAGCCTGCGCGCGCCCGCGCGATCGGGTTCGTCCGGGGCGGCGATGGCGTCTTCGTGGCGGGTACCTGGGACGTGTTGACCTAGCCACTCGCCTGCTAGCGTCGAGCGAGTTCCTCAGGCTCCAGGACTGAATCGAAACGAGATGGGGAAACGAATGATCGGGATGGGTCGCATCACCGCGGGTCTCTCGCTCTTGCCGTTCGGGCTGTCGATCTCGGGCTGTGCCCAGTTCGGAGCGAGGAGCCCCGCCAGACCAGCGGAACGATCGAAGAGAACAGCGTGACGGCGACGGCGGAGGCGATCGCGATCGATCGTTCGACTCGCAGCGTCGCACTTCGCATGGCCGACGGTTCGGAGGTCGCTTTCGAAGCGGACCCCCTGGTCGAGCGGCTCGACCAGGTGGAGGCCGGCGACTCCGTCCGCGTCACGTATCTGGAATCCGTCGTGTACCACCTGCGCAAGCCGGGCGAGTCCGTCCCCGCTGTCAGCATCCAGACCGACGCCATTCGCGCGGAGTCGGACGAGGCGCCGGGGGCAGCGGCCGCGTGTTCGGTCTTCGTGACGGCGACCGTCCGAGC
>CAUJGH010000047.1 GCA_963169575.1 Myxococcota bacterium
GGGACGATCGGCCTGGTCTCCCAGTTCACCCTCTACGGCGATGCTCGCAAGGGCCGACGCCCGTCCTTCGGCGAGGCCGCAGCCCCCGAGTCGGCCCGTCCGCTCTTCGATGCGCTGGTCGCCGAGGTGGCCGCTCTCGAGGTGCCCGTCGTCACCGGCCGCTTCGGTGCGGCGATGAAGGTCTCGCTCGTGAACGGCGGGCCCGTCACGATCCTGCTCGACACCGATCAGGGTCTGTGATCCGCGGTCCCGGATCCGGTCGCCGGCCTGCCGAAGCGGGCTGCAGCTTGCCGAAGAAGGAAGATCCGCCAAACTCTCGCGCGGGGGAACGTGAGAGGCGTCGTCGGGGTCTTCCCGGCGATCGCATAACCTGCTCGGATCGGCCTTCGCCTCGGCGCGAAGCGCGGTGCCGGGCAAGAGAGGTTGGACAGATCATGATCAATACAGCTTCGCGCTCGGGCTTCGGCCCGGGCCGGGATGTCGCACGTCCGGGATCCGGGCGCCCGTCCCATCCGGTCCAGCGGAACCGATCGCAGCGGGTCGTCGCCTGCCTGATCGCGGCTTGCCTGCTGGCATCGCCGTCGATCGCGCTGGCGGGGGACCATACGAAGGAAGTCAGCAAGGAATCGGGCATGGGGGCGGCGGCGGCGCTGACGTCCCTCGTCTACAGCCCCGTCAAGCTGGTCTATGCCGTCGGCGGACTCGTGATCGGCTCGCTCGCCTGGGTCTTCACGGCGGGCGATACGGAGGTCGCCGACAAGGTCTATGTCCGCTCCCTGCGCGGCACCTACGTGATCACGCCCGAGATCCTGCGCGGCGAGGAGCCGCTGGTCTTCATCGGACGCGATCCCTCGGTCATGCCCGTCGAGCAGCCGAAGGCCGTGGCGGCGGGACCGGTGGTCGACGCGTCGCCGGCCGATACGTACTCGTCCGACGCCTACGGTGATTCGGGCTGGTAGACCGGCGGCGCCCGTCCGCAGAGGGCGCGATGCGCCGCCCTGCAGAGTGAGGCGAAGGCGGCGTCCGGATCCGGACGCTGCTTTCGCTTCGCCCCTGCGTGGGCCCGGCTCGCTGGCATCCATGCGATCGACAAGGCACTCTCGGTCGCCCTGATGTCCGATCTTCTCTCCCAGATCCCGATCGCCTTCGCCTCCGGGTTGATCTCGGTGCTCTCGCCCTGCGTGATGCCCCTGATGCCGGCCTATCTCTCGCTGATTTCCGGGATCTCCGTGCGGGACCTCGCCGAGTCGCCGGGTGCGGGATCCGCCGCGGGCTCCGAATCGGGAAAAGGCTCGGCAAAGGGCTCGGCAACGGACTCGATAGCGGCACCGCCGGGCGAGTCCGCAGCCGGCGAGGGATTCGAGATCGGCGATGCGGCGCGGCGCCGGCGGCGGGCGAAGGTGATGGAGGCCTGCCTCGGCTTCGTCTGCGGGTTCTCGCTCGTCTTCATCGTGCTCGGCGCTTCGGCCTTCGCGCTCGGCCGCGTGCTGCGCAGCTGGCAGATCACGCTCTTCGGCTTCGAGCTCGGCATCGCGCAGCTCGCAGGCCTCGCGATCATCGTGTTCGGGCTCCATATGGCCGGTGTGCTTCGGATCGGCTGGCTGCTGCGGGATACGCGCTACGAGTTCCGGGGAACGCCGGGGTTCTTCGGGGCTTTCGTCGTCGGCGTGGGCTTCGGATTCGGCTGGTCGCCCTGCATCGGGCCGATTCTGGGGGCGGTGCTGACCCTCGCCGGCAGCCGGGAGACGGTCTACCAGGGCATCACGCTGCTGGCGGTCTACTCCGCGGGTCTCGCCGTTCCCTTTCTCGTCGCGGGCTACAGCCTCGACGTCTTCTTCCGCGCCCTGCAGCGCATGAAACGCCATTTCCGAACGCTCGAGATCGTGTCGGGCGCCCTGCTGGTCGGTGTCGGTGTGCTGCTCGTGACCAACCAGCTCGCCTGGTTCAACAGCCAGTTCGCGTTTCTCGGTGAGCTCGTCATGCAGGCCGAGGATTGGCTGCAATGAAGGGCCGCAGGGGCTTTGCGTCGTTCGGGCTCGTCCTCCTCCTTATTTTGGCCGTCGTCCTCATCGTCGGAATCGGTCTCGGATGCGAGCGGGGCGAGCCGGTCGCGGTCGAGCCGCTCGGTGCCGCACCCGAATTCCGGCTGCCCCTGCTCTCGGGCGGGGAGCTCGATCTCGAATCCCTGCGTGGCCGGATCGTCGTGCTCGATTTCTGGGCGACCTGGTGCGCGCCCTGCGAAGTGCAGATGGCGATCCTCGATGCGCTCTGGCGCGACGCCGGGGACGAGGGCGTCCTGGTCGTGGGCATCTCGGTGGACACCGATCCGCCGGCCGAGGTCGCGGCCTGGGTCGCGGAGCGCGGGTTCGGGTATCCGATCGCCCTGGGCGATCAGGCGCTCGCGATGCGGTACGGCGTGCTCGGCTTCCCGAGTCTCGTGCTCGTGGACCGTGAGGGCCGGATCCAGGCCCGGCATACGGGGGTCTGGCGGCGGGACGAGATCGACGCGCATCTCGAGGCGATCCGGCGGGAAGAGGCTGTCCGCCCCTGAGCCCGGCGGGCCGGCCGTCTCAAGTCGGGTTTCGGGGGGGACGAAATCCCCCGCAGGCCGCCTCCATCCCGGAGGCGGACCGGGGGACCTCGGCCCTGGACCACAGCGAATCGACCCAGATCCAGGTGCGCCGCGCGTTCGAGCGCGCGTTCGCCGACGGCGACGTCATCTTCGACGAGGGCGACGAAGGCAGCCATCTCTTCGTGATCCAGTCGGGGCAGGTCGAGATCTGTCGCCAGGGGCATGCGGGCAAGCGGGTCGTGGCGAGGCTCGGTCCCGGAGAGTTCTTCGGCGAGATGAGCGTCGTGCTCGGCGAGCCGCGAACGGCGAGGGCGCTCTCCGTCGGCCCCTCGGAGCTGCTCGTCCTCGATGGCCCGACGCTCGAGGCGATGTGCATCGAGCAGCCCGAGATCGCGATCCGGTTGATCCAGCGCCTCTCGCTCCGGTTGATCGCGGCCGAGCGCCGGCTCGCCGCCCTCGGCCTCGACGAGCTCGTCGCGCCCTTGATCCGCTACCTCGTCGGCGAGGCCGATCTGCGCGATTGCGAGGACGAGCTGCGTCTGTCGACTTCGCTCCGCGCACTCGCCGCCGGCGCTCATCTCACGCTTCACGAGACGTATCAGGCCCTCCATCAACTGATGGATCAGAAGCTCGTCCGGGTCTCGGGCGAGGAGATCGTCGTGCCGGACTGCGCCGCGCTCGGCTCCGCGCTGATCCGCTTCACGCCTTCGCCCTGACGAAACCGGCGCCGGGTTTGGCCGCGGCCCCGCCCCTCAGGTAGGGTCCCCCGCATTCATCGGGGGCTCCTTGCCGCGGGCGATCATCCAGGCCGCAATCCTCTGGCTCCTGCTCGGCGTCCTCGTCCGCCCCGTGCATGCGGACGACCGCGCCCGCATGACCGAGCCCTTCGAGATCACCGCCGACCGGATCTTCTACGAGGCCGAGGGCGAGCTCTACATCGCCGAGCGGAACGTCCACGTCCTGCAGCAGGGCCGGACGCTGACCGCGCGCTGGGTCGCGTTCAGCAAGAAGACGGGCGTCGCGGTCGCCGAAGGCGACGTCGAGCTGATCGACGGCGCGGACCGCCTCACGGCCGACTTCATGGTCTTCGACGTCGAATCCCTGCGCGGCACCCTCTACCACGTCGCCATCGACGCCGGCAGCGATGGCTTCCGCATGCGCGCGAAGGAGATGATCCGGACCGGGAAGAACACGTTCACCATCCACGACGGCGTCTTCACCACCTGCCGCTGCGAGCCCGGTGAGCGGCTGCCCTGGGAGATCGAGACCGGGCGCGCCGACGTCGAGCTCGGCGGCTATGGCGTGATGCGGAACTCGACCTTCGACGTGCTGGGCGTTCCGGTCCTCTGGATCCCCTGGATGGCGGTCCCGATCAAGAGCGAGCGCGAGACGGGACTGCTGCTCCCGAACTTCACCTTCGGCGGGCGCGGCGGCGCCGGCTTCGGTCTGCCCTTCTTCTGGGCGGCGCTGCCCGAGCTGAACGTCACCCTGACCCCGCGCTATTTCGTCGAGCGCGGCTACAAGCAGGACGTCGAGCTCGAATACGTCTTCGGCGAGCAGTCGGGAGGAAAGCTCTTCGTCGCCGGCCTCCACGACAACACGAAGCAGGCGCAGGGGAGCTTCAACCCCGATCGCTGGGCCACGCTCTGGGTGCACGACCATTTCCTGCCCGGGCAGGTCCGTTGGCAGACCGATCTCAAGCTCTCGTCCGACAATCTCTATTCCGACGATTTCGTCGAGCTCCGGCCCTGGCGGACCTTCCGATTCCTCGATTCGACGACGAACTTCGCGCGGAGCTTCGGCGCGAGCGGCGGGATCGGGGCGATGGCCGGCATGCGCTATGCGGACGATCTGCAGGGCTCGACGTTCGACGATCGGGATGAGTTCCTCCTGCAGCGCTTCGCCGAAGTCCGGGGGGACGTCCAGCCGGGGACGTTCCGAGGTCCGCTCGGATTCGAGGGTCGTTTCGACAGCGAGTTGATCCATTTCTCCGGTCTCCGGACGACCGAGTCGGAGCTCCCGGGCCTGATCGTTCCGGAGGGGCTCGGGTTCGTGCCGCCGCCGACCCGCTCCAACGGGCGCTTCTACGATTTCGGATTCGACGGGCGCTTCGACAACGACCCCGGGAACAACCCGGAGGTGACCGGCGAGGGCGACGGCGTGTTCCAGCCCGGCGAGCCCCTCGCAGAACGCGGCACCCGGATCGTTCTGCATCCGCGGCTCGCGCGGCCCACACCGATCGGCAGCCTCTTCGAGTTCACGCCGGAGCTCGGCTGGAGCCAGACCCTCTACAACTCGAGCGCCCAGCAATTCGCCGAACGGGGCCTCCTGACGGCGCGGGCCGATCTGCGCAGCCGGATCGCCCGGGATTTCGATCTCGCGGGCGGCGGCGGACTCCACCACGTGATCGAGCCGAGGCTCGGATGGGCCTTCGTCGCGGACGATCTGATCGACCGCAGCCAGAGCCAGAATCCGCTCTTCGTGCCGCAGGGCAGCGTCGAGCAGACGCGCATGCGCACGCTCTCCCTCGAGAGCATCACACGCGATCCCTCCGATCGGATCGACGACTGGAACCAGGTCGTCCTCGGCGTCCGGCAGCGCTTCTTCACGCGCAAGAGCGATCGCTCGGCCCACCGCCTGCGCGCGGACCTGTTGACCGCGGTCGATTGGAGCTTCCGGGAGGACAGCGGGCTTGGCGACCTGTTCGCCGAAGGTCGCTGGTATCCGATCGGTCCCCTCGGTGCGCGGGTGCGTGGCACCTTCAACCCGGAATCCCAGGCGGTGAAGGAGGGCGAGGCGGAGCTCGGTGTCGGCGTTCCGCTCGACAACAGCTGGGTCCGGCGCGTCAATCTCTCGACGCGGTATCGCTATCTGCGGCGGCTGCCGGCGTTCTTCGAGACGGTCCGCGGCGATACGTCCAGCGAGCGCGCCGGGGATACGGTGCTGAACCAGCTCGATCTGAACGCGCGGCTCGAGCTGACGGCCAGGATCCGGCTCAGCTATCGCACGATCTACTCGCTGGCGGACAAGAAGCAGGGCTTCCTGCGCAATCGGGCGATGGTCGAATACGTCTCGAAGTGTCGCTGTTGGGGCTTCGCGGCCGAGGTCTTCCAGGAGCGCCGCGCCGACGTGGGGGCTGGCTTCCAGATCCGCTTCCTCGGCCTCGGGGACAAGGAGAGCAATCTCTTCGACAGCGGCATCGGCGCCGGCATGAACTTCTAGCCGTCCTCCGCGCTTGCCGGCGTTGGTTGCCCGGAAGGCGTCAAGCGCCTAGAGTCAAAGGGCTTTTTGACCCCCCGACCGGCCCGCCACGTCGTTCTGCGGCGGCGGGTCAGAGAGATCCGTGCTCCGCACATCGCCCGAGCAATTCGAAGAGCTCGCCCGACGGGGTCGTCACGTCCCGGTCCTGCGCGAGATCCTCGCCGATCTCGATACGCCGCTTTCGCTGTTCCGGAAGCTCGACGACGGCAAGACCGCCTTCCTGCTCGAGTCGGTCGAGGGCGGCGAGAAATGGGCGCGGTACAGCTTCCTCGGCGTCGGGGCCCGGGCGACGTTCCGCGCGCGGGGCAACCGGGTCGAGTGGAGCGAGAGCGGACGGACGGAGAGCCTGACGACGGCCGGGGATCCGCTCGAGGTCCTGCGAGAGCGGCTGAAGGCGTTCGCCGCGGTGGCCCCCGATTTCGCCGGCCTGCCGCGCTTTCTCGGCGGGGCGGTCGGCATGATCGCCTACGACTGGGTCCGCTTCGTCGAGGCGATCCCCGATTCGAATCCCGATCGCGTCGGACTTCCGGATGCCTTCTTCGTGCTGCCGGAATACGTCGTCGTCTACGACAACGTGCGGCATACGGCCCTGATCGCGGTCCATGCGGAGGTCGATCCGGGCGAGGACGTGCGCGCTGCGTTCGCGAAGGCCGAGGCGCGCCTCGAATCGATGATCGCTCGGCTGCGCGCACCGCTCGCCGCCGAGCCGCGGCGGCCGGCCGTTCGGGCCCCGATGGAGGTCGATCGCAGCCTCTCCGAGGAGGCGTTTCACGACATCGTGAAGCGCGCGAAGGAGTACATCGAGGCCGGCGACATCTTCCAGGTCGTGCTCGCCCAGCAATTCCAGCTGCCGCTGCAAGTCGATCCGTTTTCGATCTATCGCCATCTCCGCGTCATCAATCCCAGCCCGTACATGTTCTTCATCCGGATGGAGGACGCGGTGCTGGTCGGCTCCTCGCCGGAGATCCTGGTCCGGCTGGAGGGCGAGCGGATCGACGTCCGGCCGATCGCCGGGACCCGCTGGCGCGGCAAGACGCCCGAAGAGGACCGGCAGCTCGAGGCGGACCTGCTGGCCGATCCCAAGGAGCGGGCGGAACATCTCATGCTCGTCGACCTCGGGCGCAACGATGTGGGCCGTGTCGCGAAGATCGGGAGCGTCGTGGTCGACGAGTACGCCGTGGTCGAGCGCTATTCGCATGTCATGCACATCGTCTCGAACGTGCACGGCGAGCTCCGGCCCGGGCTCGACTGGCTCGACGTGCTCCGGGCGACCTTCCCGGCCGGGACGCTCTCGGGCGCGCCGAAGGTGCGGGCGATGGAGATCATCGACGAGCTCGAGCCCGTGCGTCGCGGTTTCTACGGCGGCTGCGCCGGCTATCTCGACTACTCGGGCAACATGGACATGGCGATCACGATCCGCACGATGGTCGCCAAGGACGGCGTGATCACGCTGCAGACCGGCGCCGGCGTCGTCGTCGATTCGACCCCGGAGTACGAGTTCGAGGAGACGATCAACAAGGCCCGGGCGGTGCTCACCGCGATCGACCTCGCCCGGGAAGGCATGGAATAACGAACGCCATGTCGACGACCCGCCTGCTGATGATCGACAACTACGATTCGTTCACATACAACCTCGTCCAGTATCTGGGCGAGCTCGGCGCCGAGATCGAGGTCGTTCGCAACGACGCCGAGACGGTCGACGTGCTGCTCGCCCGCGCGGGCGACGGGCTCGTGATCTCGCCCGGGCCGGGTACACCGTCGGAGGCCGGCGTCTCGGTCGAAGCGATTCCCCGCTTCGCGCAGGCCGGGCTGCCGGTGCTCGGCGTCTGCCTCGGGCATCAGTCGATCGGACAGACGTTCGGGGGGCGCATCGTCCGGGCGCGTTCGATCATGCACGGCAAGATCTCGCAGATCGAGCACGACGGCCGCGGCTTGTTCCGGGGCCTCCCGCAGCCCTTCGAAGCGACGCGCTACCACTCGCTCGTGATCGAGGAATCGAGCCTGCCGGCCTGTCTCGAGATCACGGCCCGCACGGCCGACGGCGAGATCATGGGCGTGCGCCATCGCGAGCTGCCGATCGAGGGCGTCCAGTTCCATCCCGAGTCGATCATGACGGGCCAGGGCAAGGCGATGCTCGGCAACTTCCTCGCGCTCTGCCGCCAGCAGGCGTCGGCATGACGAGCGAAGTGCAGGCGGCGATCGTCGAGCTGGTCGAGGGGCGGGAGCTCGGACCGGACCGCGTCGGCCGTGCCCTCGACGAGATCATGGAGGGGCGCGCAAGCGACGCGCAGACGGCGGCGTTCCTCGTGGCGATGCGAATTCGCGGCGAGTCGGTGCCCCAGCTGATCGCCGCGGCGCAGGCGCTTCGGGCGCGGGCGGTGACGGCGCGGGTCCGGGATCCCCGGGTCGTGGATACCTGCGGGACCGGCGGCTCGGGGCTCGACACGTTCAACATCTCGACGACCGCCGCCTTCGTCGTCGCCGGCGCGGGCGTCGCGGTCGCGAAGCACGGCAATCGCGCGGCGTCGAGCCGATCCGGAAGCTTCGATCTGCTCGAGGCGCTCGGAATCGAGATCGAGCTGCCGATCGAGACCTGCGCGGGGATCCTCGACGAGATTGGCATCGCCGCGTTCTACGCGCGCACGGCCCATCCGGCCTTCCGCCATGTCGCCGCCGTGCGCGCGGCGCTGGGGATCCGGACCTTTCTCAACCTGCTCGGTCCGCTGCTCTCGCCGGTCGACGCGCGCCATCAAGTCGTCGGGGTCGTCGCAGCGCCGCTCGTCGACAAGATCGCTTCGGTTCTGGCGGGGCTCGGCACGACCCGCGCGCTGGTCGTGCACGGCGAGGACGGGCTCGACGAGCTGACGACGACGGCCCCGAATCGGGCGGCTCTCGTGCAGCATGGGCGGACGGAGCGGATCGAGATCGATGCAAGGGCGCTCGGGTTGCCCCGCGCCGGGCTCGCCGATCTCGCGGGCGGCTCCCCGGCCGAGAACGCGGCGATCACGCGTGCGATCCTGGCGGGCGAGCAGGGGCCGCGCCGCGACATCGTCCTGCTCAACGCGGCGGCGGCGCTCTTCGTCGCGCAGGCGGTCGGTTCGCTCGCCGAGGGGATCGAGCGCGCGGCGCGGAGCATCGACGAGGGCGTCGTCGCCGG
>CAUJGH010000048.1 GCA_963169575.1 Myxococcota bacterium
CTCCTGCTCGGGGAGCCGCAGCTCGAGGAGGATCTTCGTCGCTTCGCCCATTAGCGCGGTCCGGTGCGTGGACTGGATGGCTTCGACATCCTAGAGAACCGAGATCGTGCCGTTCGACGTTCGCAGGCGAATCGGACAGCCGCCCTTGCCGAGCCGGCCGCGGACCCATCCGAGCTCGTCGCCCGCCTCCTGCTCGAGGTCGAGATCGTTGCGGATCAGGCCGTTCTCGACGCGCATGTCGATGTCGGCGTCGGTCTTTTCCGGGAGGTCGAGGACGATGCGGCCGTTGCTCGTCGTCAGCGAGACCCCGATCTCGCCGAGGCTCTCGAGCGTCGCGCAGATGACGCCGTTGCTGGTCGAGGCGTCGACCGAACCGCGGTGGCCGCCCAGCTCGATCTTGCCGTTGCTCGAGCGGGCGCGGAGATGGCCGTGGGTACAGCGACAGTCGACCTTGGCGTTGGCGGTCGTGACGTCGATGTCGCCGTTGACCTCGCGGATCGAGATCGAGCCGTTGCTCGAGCGCGCGCGGACATCGCGGTCGATGCCTTCGAGGCAGATCTTCCCATTGCTGGATGAAGTCGAGACGCGCGTCTCGCGCGGGACGCGCAGCTCGATGTGGGCGACCGCATGGCGGGAGCAGCGGCGCGGGATCTGGACCTCGATCTCGAGGACCTCGGCGGCGGGGGTGTTCTGGATCCGGATCGAGTCGAGCAGGCGGGTCGCGAGGTCGGAGCAGTCGGCGCGCACGGTCTTCTGGATGCGGATCTCGATGTCCTGGCGGTCCTCGCCGACGATGCGGGTCTTGCCGTTGGCGTTGTGGACGCTGATCGCGCGGCCGGCGGGGGCGGGGACGATCAGGCTCTCCTCGCGACTCGCGGACTCGGCCCACGGCAGGTTCGCGAAGAGGCTTCGCAGAAGCCCGCCGAAGCCGGGGCCGAAGGTGCGGCCCTGACCGCGGCCGGTGTCGTCGCCGAGGTTTTCGGATCGCCGCTTCAATGGAATCGCCTCTTGTCGTCGCGGTCCTGATCGTCCTTGCGGTCCCGGTCGCGAAGATCGCGATCTTCGCGGTGGACGGCGCGGATCTTCTGCCGCATGCGGTAGCGCCGCCATTTATGCAGCAGCGATTGGAACGTCGGGGCGCCGGGCGTTCGGCCCTCGTTCAGGAGGTAGATCCAGCCGACGAGGACGCCGGCGAGATGGCCCGTATGGCTGATGTTCCCGCCGCGGCCGCTCGACATCCATTCCATCAGGAAGATCAGCGGGATCAGATAGATCGCCTTCAAGGGAATGGGCGGAAAGAGGAGCATGATCGTGCGATCGGGCCAGGTGAACGAGAAGGCGAGCAGGACGCCCATGACCGCGCCCGAAGCCCCCAGCGTGACCCCCTGGATGTCGGCGAGCGACGACGGGATCCCGATCAGGCCGAGCAGATATGGCAGCGTGGCGATCATGAAGCCTGCGCCGGTTCCGCAGACGAGGTAGTAGCGGAGGAATCGCTCCTCGCCCCAGGCGAGGGCGAGCTGGGAGCCGAACATCCAGAGCGAGAGCATGTTCATGGCGATGTGCATGAACTGCGTCTCACTGTGGAGCCACATGTAGGTGAAGATCCGCCAGAGCTGGAGATGATCCCAGACGGCCTCGGGCTGGACTACGCCAAAACGGGTGACGTCGAAGCCGATGCTCGGCCCGATGAGCTGCGCGATGAACACCACGCCGTTGGCGATCAGGAGATTCTTGATGATCTCCGGCGTCACCGGGGGGCCGAACGAGAATTGTGCGCCGCCGCGTCCGTACAAGCCTGGACACTCCGGATGTTTCTGGGCCGCCGCGATGGGCCGGCCCGGCAGGGACTTTCTCGCAGGGTCCTTGCCGGGATCGGAACTCGAGGGACCGCACTTCGTGGTGTCGTCGGCGGGACGGGCGCGTGCTCCCGCAGGACCGCCAGAGCTTAAGGATGGTTGAATGAGGGGTCAACGAATGAGGCCTGGGACCGGACAGATCTCGCGTCCTTCACGCGCGACGAGGCCGCCTGCCCCTCGGGGCCTCTGACTATTTATCTATGTCCTCTCTCCAATCCCCCAGCGCGAAAGAGGCGGCTCGGGGCCGCGCCCCATGGCGACCGACCCACCCGGCGAGCGAGCCCTTCGGCCTCCGTCGCCGTCCAATTCTTTGCCAGCGCGCCCTGCCGTCAGGATCTTCGCCGCCGCTCCGCCGCGAGCAGCAGCGCCATGCCCGACTTCGCGTCCTCGATCCGGCCTTCGGCGACGGCCGCGAGCGCCGCCTCGAAATCCATCGGGACGAGCTCGATGATCTCGTCGGCTTCGAGGCGCTGCTGCGCGGGGCTCAGATCGTAGGCGGCGAAGAGATGGATCTTCTCGTCGGTGAAGCCCGGCGAGGGCCAGATGGCACCGAGCTTCTCGAGGCGTCCCGCGCGGTAGCCCGTCTCTTCCTCGAGCTCGCGGGCGGCGCAGCGCTCGGGCGCCTCGCCGGCGTCGAGCTTGCCGGCCGGGACCTCGAGGAGGTAGCCACCGGCGGCAAAGCGGTATTGGCGGATGAGGACGACGCGTCCGTCGTCCAGAAAGGGGACGACCGCCGCCGCGCCGGGGTGTTTCAGCAGGTCGAGGGCGACGCGGCGCCCGTTGGGCAGGGTGATCGCTTCGGTGATCAGCTCGAATTGCGCTCCTCGCTGGAC
>CAUJGH010000049.1 GCA_963169575.1 Myxococcota bacterium
TGCCGAAGACGGGCTTGGTCTGCACGAGTTCCCGAACGATCGGCTGGACGCCCGCGACCGCCGCCGGATCACCGGGCCCGTTCGAGAGGAAGATGCCGTCGGGCGCGAGCGCGAGGGCTTCCTTCGCCGGCGTCGTCGCCGGCACGACGGTGACCTCGAAGCCCTGCTCGACGAGCAGCCGCAGGATGTTCTTCTTGATGCCGAAGTCGTAGGCCACGATCCGCCGCTTCGGCGACGGCCGCGACGGCCGCGGCAGCTGACCCTCGACGCCCGGCCAGGCGCCCTCGTCGAAACGATAGGCCGCGTCGCAGGTCACCCGGGCCACCCAGTCGACCCCTTCGAGGCTCGGCGCCTCGCGCGCGAGCCGGACGAGCGTCTCCGCGTCCTGGACCGCGGGATCCGTCGAGAGGACGCCGACCTGGGCGCCGTGATCGCGAAGGCGGCGAACGAGCGCTCGCGTATCGATGCCCGCGAGTCCCGGAACGCCGGCCGCCGCGAGCTTCGCATCGAGCGTGCCCTCGGCCCGGAAGTTCGAAGGCGCATCGAAGAGCTCCTTCACGACGAAGCCGGAGAGAAAAGGCCGCCTGGCCTCGTCGTCGGCCACGTTGACGCCGACGTTTCCGATCTGCGTGTAGGTCATCGCGACGATCTGTCCCGCGTAGGACGGATCGGTCGCGATCTCCTGATAGCCCGTGATGCTGGTGTTGAAGACGACCTCGCCCGTCTTGACGGCGGACGCGCCGAAGGCGCAGCCGCGATAGACGGTCCCGTCGGCGAGCGCCAACGCAGCCGGTCGCGGGCTCTTGCCGAGCAGCGCATCGGCGGTCGGCGGAAACGGGCTCGCATCATTCATGGATTCAGGACTCCAGCTGCGTTCGGGCGGGATCGGACGGGATGGGCTGCTCCGGCGCTCGCGTGCTCGCCGGATTCGACGTGAAAGACGAGGCGGCCGCCGACGAAGGTCGCGACGACGCAGCCCGTGAAGCGCCGATCGGCCCAGGGCGAATTGCGGCTCTTCGAGCGGCCGCGCCCGGGATCGTAGGTCCAGACCCGCTCGGGATCGATCAATGCGATGTCCGCGGGGGCACCGACCGCCAGTCGCCCGCCCTCGAGGCCGAGGATCCGCGCCGGATTCGTCGAGAGTCGCCGCACGAACTCGAGCGGCGAGAGCAGCCCGTCGCGAACGAGCGGCAGGCAGACGGCCACGGCCGTCTCGAGCCCGATCATGCCGGGCGGCGCTTCCGTGAACTCGACTTCCTTTTCGTAGGTCGCATGGGGGGCATGATCGGTCGCGATCGCGTCGATCACGCCTTCGGCGAGCCCCCGCCGGAGCGCCTCGACGTGCTCCGCGCTGCGCAGCGGGGGCGCGACGCGGGTGCTCGTATCGAAGCCCATGGTCGCTTCATCGGTGAGCGTCAGATGGTGCGGGGTCGCCTCGGCGGTGACGCGGACGCCGGCCTCGCGGGCGCGGCGGATCGATTCGACGGCGCCCGCGGTCGAGACGTGGGCGATGTGCAGATGGGCGCCAGTCCACTGCGCGAGCCGCAGATCGCGGGCGACCATGATCTCTTCGGCGACCGCCGGATTTCCCGGCAGCCCGAGACGCGTCGCGACGGCGCCTTCGTGGACGACGCCGTGGCCCCGCAGATGGCAATCCTCGGCGTGCACGATCACCGGCGCATCGACCAGCGTCGAATACTCGAGCACGCGCCGCATGACGCCGGCGTCCATGATCGTCGCGCCATCGTCGCTGAACGCGACCGCGCCGGCGTTTCGCAGGGCGATCATCTCCGTCATGACCTGGCCCGCGAGCCCGCGCGTCGCCGCCGCGATCGGCCGGATCCGCGCGAGCGAGTCCTTCTCCGCACGGTCGAGGATGTACATCGTCACCGACGGGTCGTCGTTGACCGGATCCGTATTCGCCATGCAGGCGACCTGGGTGAACCCGCCCGCCACGGCAGCGGCGCCCCCGCTGCCGAGATCCTCTTTGTACTCCTGGCCGGGCGAGCGCAGGTGGGCGTGGAGATCGACGAGCCCGGGAACGACCCAGGCGCCGGCCGCCTCGACGATCTCGGCGCCGTCGGCCGGGAGCTTCGCGCCGATCGCCGCGATCCGGCCGTTCTCGATCAGGCAGTCGAGGACATCGTCCCGGTCCTGGCCCGGATCGAGCAGCCGGCCCCCGCGAATCAGGATGCGCGTCATCGTCTCACGCCTCCCCTGCCGCGCGCGCCGCTCGGCTCTCGGCCTCGCCCGCCTTGCGGCCCCGCCCAGCAACCAGGTAGAGCAGCGCCATGCGCAGCGCGACGCCGTTGCGGACCTGGTCGAGGATCACGCTCGGACGATGGTCCGCGAGCTCGTGCGAGAGCTCGACCCCGCGATTGACCGGTCCCGGATGCATCACGATCGCGTCTTCCTTCGCGAAGCGCAGCTTCGCGCGGTCGAGGCCGAAGGTCGCCGCATACTCCCGCACCGACGGAAAGCAGGCGCCCTCGAGCCGTTCCATCTGGATCCGCAGCGCCATCACGACGTCGGCACCTTCGATCGCCTCGCGCAGATTCGTGTAGCGCTTGACGCCGAGCGACTCGATGCCGACCGGCAGCATCGTCGGCGGTCCGGCGACGCGGACCTCGGCGCCCAGCTTGGAGAATCCGTAGATGTTCGAGCGGGCGACCCGGCTATGCGCGATGTCGCCGATGATCGTGACCGTCAGGCCCTCGATCCGGCCCTTCTGCTCCTTGACGGTCAGGAGGTCGAGCAGCGCCTGGGACGGATGTTCATGGGCACCATCGCCCGCATTGATGACGGGCGCGCCGAGCACCGCCGCGAGCCGATGCGGTACGCCGGCGACCTTGTGGCGAACGATCACGCAGTCGGGATCCATCGCATCGAGGGTCTTCGCCGTATCGAGCAGCGTTTCGCGCTTGGTGACCGAGGAGCTGCCGACCGAGAAATTGACGACGTCCGCCGCGAGCCGCTTGCCGGCGATCTCGAAGGAGGTCTGGGTCCGCGTCGACGGCTCGAAGAAGAGATTGATGAGGGTGCGGCCGCGGAGCGTCGGCACCTTCTTGACCTCGCGGGTCCCGATCTCCTGCATCCGCTCCGCGGTCTCGAGGATCAATTCGATCTCGTCCCGCGAGAGGTCTTCGATCCCGAGGATGTCCCTGCCGATCATGCTGCTCCCCCTTCCCGCACCACGATCGAAAGCTCTCCGTCTTCGGGCCCCTCGCTCGTCCGGAAGATCACCTTGTCCTCGGGCTGGGTCGGAATGTTCTTGCCGACGAAGTCGATCTTGATCGGCAGCTCGCGGTGGCCGCGGTCGACGAGCGCCATGACGCGCACGTTCGAGGGCCGTCCGAAATCCATCAGCGCGTCCATGCCGGCGCGGATCGTGCGCCCGGTCGAGACGACGTCCTCGACGATCACGACGGCGCGGTCGTCGACGGAGGACGGCATCTCCGTCTTGCGCAGGCGCGGCCTCGAGCTGCGCGTCGAGAGGTCGTCGCGGTAGAGGGTCGTATCGAGGATGCCGAGCGGGACCGTCTGGCCCGTCAGGCTCTCGAGGTTCGCTGCGAGGATGCGACCGAGCGGGACACCGCCGTTCGGGATCGCAACGAGGTAGAGGTGCTCGATCTGCTCGGTGCGCTCGACGATCTCGTGGGCGATGCGCATGAGCGCGCGACGGATCGCGGCGTCGTCGAGGATTACGCGCTCAGGGGCCGCGGGGGGGCGTGCGTCGGGTTGCGACACGGTCTGCCTCTTCCCTTCCCCGACTCACTGATCGGGCTTAAAGGGCGCTTGGGTCGGGCGGGAATCTAACGCGCATCCACGCTTCGGCAATCGCCGCGGGATCGCCGCCGCGCCGCGCTGGATTCGCGGCGGGATCCAAGCGGATGGGAGGCGAATTCGCGGCGGGCTCGACGCGAGCCCGCATCGCCCTCGCAGATCGCTCGAACCGGGCCTCTCAGCTCGGCG
>CAUJGH010000050.1 GCA_963169575.1 Myxococcota bacterium
ATCGCCTGCAGCGTCGCCGCGCCCGACGGATCGTCGCCGATCTGGATGGTGTGGAAGCAGGTCTCACCCGAGCGGCCCTGGGCCAGCGCCTGCGCCGCAGCGACCGCGCCGTCGCCGACGCCCTCGCGACCGGCGTAGTCCGTCGCGCGTCCATCCGAGATCAGCACGACGGCTGCACGGCCGGCGCTGCCGCCGATCAGTCCGCCGAGATCGGTCGTGATCACGTCCTCGATCGGGGTCGTTCCCTCGAGCCAGGCCGCGTCCTTGGCGGCGGTCGCGAGGGTCGTGCGATTGAACGCGGCCAGGCCGGTCGCTTCGCGCTCGAAGCCGCCGAAGTGGACGTGGCCTGCGCTGTAGGTTCCATTCGGCATGACGCCGACGATGGACTCGAGGGTCGCCTTCGCGTCCGGGAACGTCCCCTCTTCGGAGCCCGAAGCATCGAGCAGGTTCACCGCCTGGCTGACGATGACCGTGCCCGTCGGCGGGGTCGCACTCACGGGGGCCTTGTAGGGAATCGGTGCGGTCGCACAACCGCCCGCCGCGGCGAGCGCCACGGCCAGGACTACGTGCTCGATCTTGAACATCTCGGGTTCTCCTCCAGATCCGTCGGGTCGCCGCGCTGACGTCGCGCGGCGGAACCGGAACACTAGCGGCCACCCGTGAACCTGCGAGCGGAATTCGCGCGCGCGGACGAGAAGAAATCCCATGCGCGACCCGGGTGGAGGGCCTTCCCTGCGCTTCCGATCACGCGAGCGGCCGTCGTGCGGTCGCTCGGGGCGAGGCGCCGCGCGGCGAAACTTCCCGATCCGAAACTTCGACCCTCGCCTACGACATGCGCCGCGCGAAGACGACTGCGCGCGTTCGGTTCGCGAGGCCTGGCGTGCCTGATCCGGCGCAGTCGTCGGGCGTCGCCCGTTCCGGAGCCGGCGGCGCTATTCGACGGGCGCGGCCGGCGCGGCCGGCGCAATGGGCGGAACGGACGCGATCGCGGCAGGCGACGGCGCTTCCGCCTGCACGCTGCCGTCCCCGTCGATCAGCCAGGCCTTGAACAGCTCGAATCCGAGCGTCAGGACCACGGCGCCGAGGAAGAGCCCGATGATGCCCATCGTCAACATGCCGCCGAGGGCGCCCATGAAGATCACGAGCATCGGCACCTTGACGCCGCGGCCGAACAGGATCGGCTTGAGCACGTTGTCGACGAACCCGACCAGCAGACACCACACGAGCAGCGCGATTGCCGCCGCCGGTTCGAGGGTCGCGAATCCGATCGCGACCGGAATCGCCATCGCGAGGGCGACGGGCAGCTGCACGACCGCCGCGACCAAGACGAGCAGCGCCCAGAGTCCCGCCCCGGGAATCCCCGCGAAGACGAAGGCGATGCCGGCGAGGAACGATTGCAGCGCCGCGACACCGAGGATGCCCTGGACGACGCTCCGCACCGTCGCGACCGCCAGCGCCGCGAGCTCCGGTCCGCGCACCGGTCCCGCCATGCGATCGGCGAAGCGCTCGATCGCCTCGCGCCGGAGCTCGCTCCGCACGAGCATCGCGCCGGCGATCACGATCGAGCCGATCAGCTGCAGGATCCCCGCGCCGACGCTGCCCGCGGTCTTGAGCAGCCAGCCCGAGACGGTCTGCAGCTGGGGTCGCATGCGGCCGAGGGTGTCGACGAGATTCTCGCTGGCGCGCAGCCAGCCCTCGTAGAGCAGGGACCCGACGATCGGGATCTCCCGCACTTCGGCTCGCGGCGGCGGCAGCGCGAACGGCCGTCCCTTCAGCTCCTGTGCGACGTGCTGGGCCGCCGAGACGAGCGATTCCGAGAGCAGCACGGCGGGCCCGAAGACGAGGGCCAGCGCCAGACCGACGCAGATCACGGCGGCGAGGACGCGGCGACCGCCGAGGCGCCGACACAGCGCCTCGAACGCATCGTCCATCGCGATCGCGATGATCAGAGCCCAGGCCACGATTCCGAGAAAGGGCGCGACGATCAGCAGGCACCAGCCGACCATCAAGGCGATCGCGCCGAGGCGCACCGCGATCTCGACGGCGCTGCGGATCGCCAGCGGCGACACCGCCGTCGACGGGGGCTGCGGCTCGCTCGCTTCCATCGATCCTCCTCGGCGCATCGCATACGCTCGCGGCCGATCCCGGCCCTCGAACCGACGGCAACCTAGCAGCCCGCTCGACCCGGCCCTCGAAGGTCCGGCCGCCGCCCGACGCGTGTGCGCCCCTCGACCGATCCGGCTCGAAGCGCCGCGCCGTCGTGCGCGCCCGAGACCCTCCGTCGATCGGCCCCGTCGCGGTGCCTCCGGCAGCGCCCGCGATCGGACGGCAGCGCGGCGGCAACCTCCGGCCCCCGCCGCGCCCTGCGGGTCCGCGCGCCGCCATCGGCGCTCCCGAACGCCCGACTTCCCGCACCGTCGACTGGTCAGGCCCCGCACGACGCGGCTAGAATGGGCTCGCCCGTGCATCCCCTTCCGCCCCTTCTGCGAGGAGTGCCGCCATGAGCGAGCTCGGCTATCAGCCCTTCGACTGCGACAATCATTACTACGAGGCGCTCGACGCTTTCACCCGCCACGTCCCGAAGGCGATGCAGCCGCGCTGCGTGCAGTGGGCCGAGGTCAATGGCCGCAAGCACCACATCGTGGGCGGCAAGCTGACCCACGCCGTCAAGAACCCGACCTGGGATCCGATCGCCCTGCCTGGCGCCATCTCGGACTTCCTGCGCGGCAACCCGAACAAGACCAACATGGCGAAGGCCCTGCAGGCTCGCGAGCCGCTGCCGGCCTACTACATGAACAACGCCGCCCGCGTCGAGAAGATGGCCGAGCAGGGCATCGAGGCGATGTGGCTCTTCCCGACCCTCGGCGTGCTCTACGAGGAGCTGCTCAAGCACGACACCGAGGCCGTGATGACGCTCTTCCGCGCGTTCAATCGCTGGGTGGACGAGGACTGGGGCTGCAACTACCAGAACAAGATCTTCAGCGCTCCCTACATCACCCTCTGCGATCCGAAGTTCGCCTGCGAGGAGCTCGAATGGGCGATCGCCCGGGGCGCGCGCGTCGTCTGCATGCGCCCGGCCGCGATCCATACGGCCGACGGCGTCTTCTCGCCCGCGCACCCGCGCTTCGATCCCTTCTGGGCGCGCGCGAACGAGGCGGGCATCACGGTCGTGATCCACGCCGGCGACTCCGGCTACACGACCCACGGCTACGTCCGCGACGGCTTCACCGCCGACGCCGCCCAGGCGACGCTCTCGCCCAACATCAAGCATTTCAACATCGAGCGCGCCGCCTACGACTTCCTGATCACGATCACGTACGAGAAGCTCTTCGAGCGCTTCCCGAACCTGCGGATCGCCTCGATCGAGAACGGCGCCGAGTTCCTCGAGGATCTCTATCGCAAGCTGCGCCAGTCGCGGGATCGCCTCGCGGTCACGAACTACTACAAGGAAGATCCGACGCTGATGTTCCGTGAGC
Source organism: Myxococcota bacterium (assembly GCA_963169575.1). Classification (GTDB taxonomy): domain Bacteria; phylum Myxococcota_A; class UBA9160; order UBA9160; family UBA4427; genus UBA4427. Next base: position 3,477 of record CAUJGH010000050.1, read on the forward strand.
ACGTCTGGATCAACCCGTTCTGGGAGGACGACGTCTACGAGGTCGAGCGGCTGATGGGCGCCGACCGCGTGATCTTCGGCTCCGACTGGCCGCACATCGAGGGCATGCCGCAGCCGCTCGACTACGTGAAGGAGCTCGAGAAGTTCGACGACGCGAAGAAGCAGAGGATCCTGCGCGACAACACGCGCTCGCTGAACCAGCTCCGCCCGGCATGACGGGAGCGAAGACCGATTCCGCCGCGGGCCAGGCCGGGCCCGCGGCGCTCGCCGATCTGCGCGTGCTCGACCTGTCTACGCCGCTCGCGGAAGCGACCGGGCGCATCCTGGCGGATCTCGGGGCCGAGGTCATCAAGGTCGAGCCCCCGGGCGGCTGTGAGGCGCGCTTCGCACCGCCGTTTACTTGCGCGCCTGCGGCGCGCGGCACTCGAGGCGATCCCGAGTCGTCGCTCTTCTGGCGGGCCTGGGGTCAGGGCAAGAAGAGTGTCGTCCTCGACCTCGACGCGCCGGCGGACTGCGAGCGATTTCTGGCCCTCGTCGACACGGCGGACGTGCTGATCGAGTCGTTCACGCCCGGCGTGATGGACGCGAGGGGCCTCGGTCAGGCGGCGCTGCGCGCGCGCAATCCGATGCTGATCTACGTCTCGGTGTCGCCGTTCGGTCAGACGGGACCGTTCGCGAAGACGCCGGCGACGGATCTCACGCTCGCGGCGGCGGGCGGTCTGCTCAACATGACGGGCGAAGGCGATCGGCCGCCCGTACCGGTCGGGTTGCCGGAGACCGCCCATCTCGGCGCGACCCAGGCGGCGGCCGACGTCCTGATGGCGCTCTACGCCCGCAACCGCGACGGCCGCGGGCAACATCTCGATTCCTCGATCCAGGCGGCCGTGCTCTGGAGCCTGATGTACGTGACGGGCTTCGCCGCCCTCGGGCAGGATCCGCCGCAGACCGGGGACGACCGCGCGAAGCGCAAGGGCACGATGGAGATCATCCCCGGGCTCTACCTGCCCTCGGTCGAGCCGTGCAAGGACGGCTTCATCGCGATGGTCCTCGTGCTCGCGGCCCAGGGCGCCTTCAGCTTCAACGCGGCGATGACCTGGCTCGGCCAGCAGGGCGGCCTCGACGCCGATCTGATGAAGGTCGACTGGAATACCTGGATCCAGCAGATCCAGGCCGGGACGCTGTCGGTCGAAGACGGCAATCGCGCCGTCTCGCAGCTGCTCGCGAAGTTCCGCACGATGACGAAGGCGGAGATCCAGGAGCAGGCCGTCCAGCAGAAATGGCTCTTCGCGCCGATCTACCTCGCCCCGGACCTGCTCGCCGATCCGCAGCTGATCGCCCGCGACTTCTGGATCGAGATGGACGGCCAGAAGGTCCCCGGCCCGTTCGCGAAGCTCTCCGCGACCCCCATCCGGTACGAACGCCCGGCACCGAAGCTCGGCCAGGACCAGGCGCTGGTCGATTCGCTCGAACGCCGCCCCGCCCTGCCCGCGCGACCGCTCGAACGGGGCTCGGCCCCGCGTGCGGCCGTCGCGCCGCGGCGTGAGATCTTCGAGGGCCTCAAGGTCGCGGACTTCTCCTGGATCGCGGCCGGCCCGCTGATCAGCAAGGACCTCGCGAATCTCGGGGCCACGGTCCTGCGCGTCGAGACCGAGAAGCGCGTCGATACCCTGCGCTTCCTGCCTCCCTGGCTCGGACAGCCCGGCACGACGACGGGCCATACCGCCGCCAACATGAACCAGTCGAAGCTCGGCGTCGCGATCGACTTCACGAGCCCGAAGGGTCTCGAGGTCGCGCATCGAATGGCCGCCTGGGCCGACGTCGTCGTCGAGAACTTCACGCCCGGCACCGCCGAACGCCTCGGCCTCGGCTGGGACACGCTCAGCAAGATCAACCCCTCCCTCGTCATGCTCTACACCTGCATGCGGGGCCAGACCGGCCCCGAGCGCAAGCACACCGGCTTCGGCATCCATGGCGCGGCGCTCGGCGGCTTCATCGGCGTGACCGGCTGGAAGGACCGCAAGCCCAACATGCCCTGGGGCGCGTACACCGACTTCATCTCCCCGCGTTATGCGCTCTCCGCTCTCTGCGCCGCGCTGCATCATCGCGACAAGACCGGTGAAGGCCAGATGATCGACGTCTCCCAGATCGAGGCCTCGATCCACTACCTCGCCCCCACGATCCTCGACCATCAGGTCACGGGCCGGATCCTCGACCGCGCGGGTCACGACTCCGAATGGGGCTGTCCGCACGGCGTCTGGCGCACGCGCGAGCACGAGCGCTTCATCGCCCTCGAGACGCGGACGGCGGAGCAGTGGCGCGCGCTCTGTTCGGTGGTCCCCGGCCTCGCGGCGCTCGCGGCGAAGACCGGCAGCGAGCTCGACGCGATCGACGCCCGCATCGAACGGCGCGCAGACCTCGATGCGATCCTCGAGGAGTGGTGCAAGGCGCAGGCCTGCTTCGACGTGGCGCAGACGCTGCGCCAAGCGGGCGTGCCCGCCTACGTTCCGCTGCGCGCGACCGATTTCCATGCCGATCCGCAGCTCGCTGCCCGCAAGTTCTTCATCGAGCTGCCCCACGCGGGCTTCGGCAAGAGCTGGTTCGACGGACCGGTCACGACCTTCTCGGACCTGCCCGCGCGGCCTCGCCATGCGGGCCCGCTGATCGGCGAGCACACCTTCGAGGTCCTGCGCGACGTCCTCGGCTACGGCGAGGACGAGATCGCCGACATGGCCGCCGAAGGAGCGCTCAGTTAGGAGCCGGACGGGCCGCCGGCGTCGGCAGCGCCCGCCCGCCGCTCGCGTTCGGCCCGCAGAGCGCGCTGCACGATCCGGTCGAGCTCGTTCGAGAAGCGTGAGCGATCCCGCGCCGAGAGCGGAGGCGGACCACCGGTCGCAACGCCCGTCTCGCGCAGCCCCGCCTTGATCTCGCGCGTCGCGAGCGCGCCGCCGATCGAGTCGGCGGTGAACTCCCGACCGTTCGTCCCGAGCGCGGCAGCGCCGACGGCGAGGCAGCGCGCGGCGAGCGGGAGGTCGGCGGTGATCACGACGTCGCCCTCGCGGATCTCCTCGGCGATCCAATCGTCGGCGGCGTCCGGGCCGGCGGAGACGACGACGAGTTCGACGCCGAGATCCCGCGGCACGTTCATCCGCTGGTTCGCGACGACGACGACCGCGAGCCCGAGACGGGCGGCGACTGCATAGACCTCGTCCTTGACCGGACAGGCATCGCCATCGACGAAGATCTCGATCATCGGGAAGCTCCTCGCGCGCGAGCGAAATGATGCTGGACCGGATCGGGTGCCGCAGCGAAGGTCAGGCCGTCGGGGCGGGATCCGATCGCACGAGGATGCGCCCGCAATGCGGGCAGACCAGCAGGGCGTCCTCGGGCCGGGCCTGCATGAGATTGTGCTCGTGGATCGGAAGACGCATGCGGCATCCGGTGCAGCCGCCTTCGAGGATCCGGGCCACGACGCGTCCCGCCAGTCGCTCGCGCTTGCGGAGCTTCTCGTAGGCGGCGAGGACCTCGGCGGAGATGGCCGGCAGGCCGTTCGAACGCGCCGCGAGAAGCGAGCCCAGCTCGCCATCGATGCGCTCCTCGGCGCTCCGCAGCAACGCCTCGATCTGCCTCGACTCGACCCGCATGCGTTCCTGCGCTTCACGGTTGGCGGCGATCTCGGCGTCGACGCTCTCGATCTCTTCGAGCAGGGCGAGCTCGCGGGTCTCGAGCTCCCCCTGGCGGGCGCGGAAGGCCTGCATCTCCGCCTGCAGGCCCGAGAGTTCCTTGGGGCTGCGAACGCTCCCCGAGTACAGGGTCTGCTCCGTCTCCTTCGCGCGTGCCGCGAGCCCGTCGACCTCGCTGGAGAGCGCCTTCTCGGCCAGCCCCAGGGCCGTACGGCGCGCCTGGAGCGCGGCGTGCGATGCATCGATCGGGATCGCCTCCGCCTCGAGGCGAAGCAGCGCATCGCGCTCGGGGAGACCCAGCCGGTTCGCAGCGAGGCGGTCGCGGGCGAGATCGAGTTCCTGGAGGTCGAGCAGGGGGGCGAGATGGGACAAGCGCGCAGACTACCACGCCCGGCCCCGTTCCGTTCGAAGGGTCGCTGCTAAGGTGCGTCGCCGGGAGGAACCCATGGGCCGGTCGCGCCGTACCCATTCGAATCGATCGATCGCTGCGCTCGTCGGAATGATCCTGCTCGCGGCGCTCCTTCGACTCGCCGGCATCGAATCGTTCTCGCTTCCGGAGACGGAAGCGCCCGAGCCGGCTCCGACCCGATCTTCCGAGCGCGCATCGCAGGCGGGGCTCGATCCCTCGCCCCGCGTCCGCCGCGAGCCGCGCGAGGTCGAGGACCTCGGACGGATCGATTCGGGCGACCCAGCGGCACACCGCCTCGCGCGCGCCTTCGCCGAGCGGGAATCGGGGTTCATGGTGACGTTCGAGGCCGAGGTCTCGAAGGTCCTCGCCGACGACCACGACGGCTCGCGCCATCAACGCTTCCTCGTCCGCATCGGAGACGGGGACCAGACGCTGCTCGTCGCCCACAACATCGATCTCGCCGAACGCGTCCCCCTCGAGCAGGGCGATCGCCTCCGCCTGCGCGGCCAATACGAGTGGAACGATCGCGGCGGCGTCCTGCACTGGACCCATCACGATCCGGACGGTCGCCACCCGGGCGGCTTCATCGAAGCAGGCGGCCGACGCTTCGAATGACCGGTGGCGATCCGGCCCGAGTACGCTCAGAGCACTGCCGTCGAATCTGATGCCCGATTCGGGGTCATGCGGCTTCCAGTGCTTCAGGGCGTCGAGAGCGCAGTCGCAGACGGGGCAGCGCGCGCCGGAGGCTTCGTGGAGTGCGACGTCGAGCGTGATCTTCGCGCCGCAGGCGGTGCAGGTCTCGAAGCGGACTCGCGAGAGTCGGAGTCCGCCGTCCTGGATCAATCCCGTCGGCCGATCCCAGTCGACATGACGCGCACCGCTCGAGTTGAGGTCGCGAATCGCGGTCTCGAGCGATTCGGGAGAGAACTCGGAGTTCTGGAGCGGATCGCGCGCCGCGAGCTCGACGTCGCGGTCGGCGAGCCTCATCAGCGCCACGGCGCCGCGTTCGCGCGCTCGCAGGACGAGCCCGAAGAACCCCATCACCAGGGGCGCGAGCGCTGCGCATCCGAGATCGGAGAACAGGATCGGACCGGAGCCGAGAACGTCGTCCGGCAGCATCCATGCGACGAAGACGGCGAGGGTCTTGGCGTTGCGGAGCAGGACATCGTCGAGGCGAATCAGGCCGGGCTCGCGCATGCGCGATCCATCCGGATGCGACTCGCGAGGTCTCGATCGCGTCCAGAGGCGCGAAGGCGCGCGAGAATCACCCGTTGCGACGATCCGAGCACGGGCGGCGCATTCGCGCTGCCGCCCGTTGCCTCCGAGTTGCACCGCCTCTTCCGGAACGGCGATCACTGGGCTTCAAGATCCGGGGTTCCAATGCCGATGAACCTCGGGAATCTCGGCAAAGGAGTGGGGACTTCCGCCGAGATCACGGATGGATACAGCGATGACGCTTCGAACGCCCCGACCGATCTCCTCCTTCCGACTCGCCGCGCCCCGCGCACGCCGATTCGCGGCCGCCCTCGCGGTGCTCGCGGTCGTACTCCACGCCGGCGACGCAGCCGCGCTCTCCTTCCGCGCCGACTTCCGCAGCTCGACCTATCAGACCCAGGTCGGGGACACCTTCGCCGACCTGCTGCTCGAGCATCAGTCCGGAAGCCTGATCCGATCGACCGTGACCACCGGCCTCGAGAACATCTCGACCGCCGTCTACGCGAACGGCGTGACCAGCAACTACAGCATCCTGCTGACGACGACGTTCCAGGCGGCCGTCGCCGGCAGCTACACGTTCCAGGTCGGCACCGACTGGGGTCGCGGCGGCGCCGCAGCGCTGATCGACGCCACTTCGGGCTCGGTGATCTCCGAGCGCGTGATCACGGACGACGTCTGGTGGAACAACAGCTGGACGAACCCGGACGTCTTCACGACGACCGCGACCCTCGCGGTCGGCGACGGCGTGACCTTCGCCTGGGTCGGCTTCGAGGGTTGCTGCGGCGGCTCATCGACGATCCGCTTCTCGGTCGACGGCAGCGCCTACCAGGGCTTCACGGAGTCGAATTTCGATGGTTTTGCCATCGTCCCGGAGCCGTCCACCGGATTCCTGTTCGGACTCGGGCTGCTCGGGCTCTCCTGGGTGGGAAGGCGCGGCGCGCGGGTCTGAAGGGGACCGCGCCCGCCGGCGGCGGAGCGGCGCTTCGAATCGGATCGCGCCGCCCCGCCTAGAACGCGGCGCCGCCGTTGACGCAGAGGGTCGTGCCCGTCACGTAGGCCGCTTCGTCACTGCATAGGTAGACGGCGGCGTTCGCGATGTCCTCGGGCCGACCGAAATAGGGCAGCGCGTTCAGCTTCAGCACATAGCGCCGGAACTCCTCGGTCATCGTCCGCATCTCCGATTCGGTCTGGATCAGACCGGCGGAGATGCAATTCGAGCGCACGCCGCGGCCCCCGAACTCGCGCGCGAGCGAACGGACCATGACCTCGACCGGTGCCTTCGTCGAGAAGTAGACGGGCATGCCCGGGGCGCCGTTTCGGGTGCCCGACGTGCCGATCGCGACGATCGAGCTCGTCCGGCGCTCGGCTGGACGGGCGGCCTCGATCAGCGCCGGCAACGCATGTTTGAAGAGCCAGAGCAGGCCGCGAATGTTGGTCGCGATCGACGTCTCGAGGACCGCGTTGTCGAGGTCGAGGATCCCGGTCGTCTTCTCGCCGCTCGCGGTCGCCGTCGTCGCAGCGTTGGCGACGAGATCGTCGACGCGCCCATGACGCGCGACGGCGTCCGCGACGAGCGCCCGGATCGACCGCTCGTCCGCGAGGTCGCAGGCGATGAAGTCGGCCTCGCCGCCCGCCCCGCGGATCGCCGCGACGACGGCATCGCCGCGCTCGCGGCTGCGGCCGCTGACGACGACCCGTGCCCCTTCCGCGGCGAATCGCGCGGCCATCTCGGCGCCGAGGCCGCTGGTCGAGCCCGTGATGATCGAAACCCTGCCCTCGAGTCGTCCGCTCATCGATCCTCCCTCCTCGTTCGTCGCTTCGATTCGCCCGGATCGCGCGCGTCTGGTCAGACGCCGCTCGGCCGCTCTCCGATGATCGCATCGCCGCGCAGGGATTCGATCTCGGCATCGGACAGGCCGAGCCGTCCGCGCAGGATCTCGTCGTTGTGCTCTCCGAGCAGCGGCGCGGCGCGCTCGAAGCCGCGGCCCCCGACGTCTCGGAAGCGCAGCGGCTGCGTCGGGATCGGGACGGATCCCGCGAGCGGATGCTCGACGACCTGCACGAAATCGCCGTCGACGATCGGCGGGAGCGTCGTCCCGAGCCGCGCCGCCATCACCGGGGCACAGGGAACGCCCGCGGCGAGCAGTCGCGCAACGGCGGTCTCGCGCGTCTGATCCGCGAGCCAGATCCCGAGCTGCTCGTCGATGCGGTCCTGCGCCCGCCTTCGCCCCGCGAGCGTCGCGAGCGACGGGTCGACGGCCCAACCGGGACCCCCGAGCGCGCCGACCAGATTCGCCCACTGCGCATCGGTCGCGACCGAGAGCGCGAGCCACTCCGGCTGGCCGAAGGAATCGATGCCCGCACACGCATACAGCCCCTGCGGCGCGGCGAAGGGCGAGCGATTGCCGTCGCCGGTCAGCAGCGTACCCGTCGCGTCGAACTCGGCGACGCCCTCCGCCGTGATCGAGAGCAGTGTCTCGACCATCGCCGACTCGATCGCGCAGCCCTCCCCGGTCGCGTCGCGCTGGGCGATTCCGAGCAGCGCGGCGTAGGCGGCTTGCAGACCCGCGAGGGGATCGGCGCAGGCACGTGGCGTCAGCGGGCCCGCAGCGTCACCGGCGGAGTCGGGATAGGCGGTGAGCCAGGCGAGGCCGGAGACCTGCTCCATCGTCTGCGCGAAGCCGACGCGGTTGCGCCAGGGCCCGTCGAGGCCGAAGGCCGGCATCCGGACGAAGACGAGGCGCGGATTCGCGGCCGCGAGCTTCGCGGCGTCGAGGCCGAAATTGCCGAGCACCCGCGGCGAGAAGTTCTCGATCAGGATGTCGGACTGCTTCACGAGCTCGAGCAGCAGCTCGATCCCGCGCGGTCGCGTGAGATCGAGCGTCAGGCTGCGCTTGCCGGCGTTCGCGCTGTGGAAGGTCGGACCGAACTCCCACCAGCCATCGGCCTCCCTCGATTTCTGCGTTCCGAAGCGCATGCCGTCGGGACGCTGGATCGATTCGACGTGGATCACGTCCGCGCCGAGACAGCCGAGCACGAACGTCGCATAGGGACCGGCCCAGAAGGCCGTCAGGTCGAGGATGCGCAGGCCTTCGAGCGGCCGGGCGCGAGCCCCCGCTTCGGGGATCGATGCCCGGGTCGACCGCGCTCGCGGCGGGCCGGGCGAATCGAACGATGCGCTCGCCGGATCGCGCTCGCAGACGAGACCAGCCGTGCGCGCCTGATCGAGCGTCGGCGCCGGCCCGAGCGCGGGCCGCGACCAGGCGCTCGAGGCGCACGGGACCCGCGGCTGCAGGAAGCCGCCGCGCGGATTCCGTACGAACACGTCGCGCTCCGAGAGATGGTCGATCGTCGGAAGCAGCGCGCCGTGGCCGATGGGCGCCGCGGGCACGCGCAGGAGCTCGCTTCGCTCGAGCAGCTCCGCAGTGGTGTGCATGCGGGTGTAGGCGCGCACCTGCTCGCGGATCTCGGCGGCGCGGGCGATGCGGGTCATCAGGTGGGCGAGCGCCGGATCGTCGGCCCACTCGGGATGCTCGACGAGCAGCGCGAAATCCATCCACTGCTGCGCCGTGAAGATGCAGAAGCCGATCCAGCCGTCGGCAGTCGGCTCGATCGACGGCACGTCCTCGCTCGCGGGCAGGGCCCAGACCTGCGAGAAATGGCCCCAGACGCTGCCCGCGTTGGTCAGCGTCGGGAGGCAGGCCTCGAGCCGCGAGAGCTCGACCCGCGCCCCGCGACCGTCGCGTCGCGACGCGCGCAGGGAAGCTGCGACGCCGAGAGCGGCATAGCTCCCGGTCAACCACTCGACGACCTCGCCGCCCGAGGTCAGCGGCGGCAGCCCGGCCCGCCCGCGCGAGGCCGTCGAGCCGCACCACGCCTGCAACGTGAAATCGTTGGCCGGCCGATCGGACCAGGCGTTACCGGCGCCGAAGCTCGAGATCGAGAGCCAGCTCGCTGCGGGATTCGCAGCGGCGAGCGCGCGCTCCCCGAGTCCGCGGGCCTCCAGCCAACCGACCGGCCGCCCGTCGAGCACGACGTCGCATTCGCCATACAGCCGCCGGAGCGCAGCTCGCCCGGCCTCGCCTTCGAGGTCGAGCACGAGCGCGCGCTGGCTCGTCCGCAGGTAGCGGAAGAGGACGCCGTCTCCGTCGGCATCGAGCGAGGCCGCGACGACGCCGCGACGGCGGAGCGGATCGCCCTGAGGCGGCTCGATGGCGAGGATCTCTGCGCCCGCGTCGGCGAGCAGCTTCGTGGCGTGGCCACCGGCGATGCCGCCGGTCAGATCGATCACGCGAACGCCGTCGAACGGTCGCCGAGTCTGCGGTCGCATCGGGCCATGCCTCGCCGGGTGGGGGGACCGATTGAATCCCACCTCGCCGGGAACGTCGAGGCCATGCCGGGGACCTCGCTCGGCCTCTCGCGCCGAGCTGGAGCCGCAGGAGGGCTGCACGATCCGAGCCCGCTAAGCGACCTCGTCCGTCCAGACACGGAAGCTGCGCAGCGTGTTGGGCCCGAAGGTCGTCGTCATCGCGACGTCGGCCGCGTCCCTTCCGCGGGCGATGAGCACGCGGCCGATGCGCGGCACGTTGTTGCGGGGATCGAAGACATGCCAGCGGCCGTCGAGGTGGGCCTCGAACCAGGCCGCGAAATCTCCGGGTGGATAGGGCGGCGGCATTCCGACGTCACCGAGATAGCCCGTGCAGTACCGCGCCGGAATGTTCAGCGCCCGGCAGAAGGCCACGGCCAGATGGGCGTAGTCGCGACAGACCCCGCGGCGCTCCTGATAGGCCTCCGAGGCGGTCCGCGTGACGCGGGCATGCGCGTATCCGAACTCGATGTGGCGATGCGTGAAGTCACAGATCGCCTGGACCCGGGGCCAGCCCGGCCCGAACGCACCGAACAGCTGCCAGGCGAGGTCGAGCAGACGGTCGCTATCGCAGAAACGACTCGGCAACAGAAAGACCAGCGTCTCCTCCGGCAGCGCTTCGACGGGCGTCTGACCGGCGGCGAGGCAGACCGGATCGGCCTGGCCGGAGTCCCGGATCACCGCGTCGGTCGACAGCGACATCGAACCGGCCGGTGCGACGAACCGGCTGCACCAGTTTCCGAAGCCGTCGCGGTAGCCGGAGATCGGAACGGCCGGTTCGAGACGGACATGGTCCGGAGCGACGAGATCGGAGACCCGCGCGAAATGCACGTTGAGCGTCGCGATCACCGGCGTCGGCTGGGGAAACTCGTACTGGATTTCGTAGCCGATCCTCAACCGCATCCCGCTCCTCGAGGGCTCCCGGTGCGCGTCGCGCCCAGTCCTCGATCGGACGATAGGCGACCTCGGCTCCGAGCGGGCCCATTCGCCGGCTGCGGTCGAATTCACGCCGAAGAGGGCCGAAACCGGCCCGGATCCGCCTCGCGCACCCCTCCCGCTACCGGAAGATGCCCTCGCGCAGATCCCGCGCGACGAGCACGCGCAGACCGAGCACGGCCGGCGCGATCATCCAGGGCAGATTGAACGCGAGATAGTAGGCGGTGTTCGGCGGCGGATGCGGACCGAGGAAGGTCTGCACGAAGTAGAAGAACATGTTGGTCACCGCCGCCCCCGCATAGACGAGGCCGAGCGGCCGCAGCCAGGGCCGCAGGCGCACGAGCCCGATCATCACGAAGAGCAGCGCCGGCGCCTGGAAGAACCCGTCGAACAGGGTCGCCGCGATCAGGTTCGGCGGGGGGTCGAGATGCGCCGGCTCTTCCGCGACGGCCCAGTCGTGGAGCGCGCGCAGCGGCGGCCAGGGACTGTCCGCCGAGACCGGAACCCCGAGCCCCTCCGGCAGGCTGAACAGGAAGCCGTAGACCACGGAGACGCTGAAGAAGACGACGAGCAGCAGGTCGAGCGGACGACGATGGATCGGCTTCAAGCGACGAGCCCTCCCGGCAGGAGCCCGAGCTGTCCGAGCAGGCCCAGGGTATCCGAATAGCGATAGGCACGGCGGACGCGACCCGCTTCGACCTGCAGCAGCGTGCAGTTCTCGAGGGCGAAGCGGCGTCCGGTCGCGGGGCGGCCGAAGAACTCGCCGTCGTTCGTGCCCGCGAGCGTGTAGCGGAGCGTCACGAGGCCGCCGCTCTCGACCATCGCGAGCGGCTCGAGATGGACGTCGCTCGCCGCCTGCCACCAGCGCGCGAGGGCGAGGACCTCCGCCTCGGCGCCGACGGTGGACTCCTTGCCGTGCACGAACGAGAGATAGTCGTCGTGGAGGAGCCGGCGATAGCCGGCCGAGTCGCGCCCGTTGTCGCAATCGATCACGGCCTGCACGCATTCGATCGGGGTCATCCGTTCGTCCTCCTCAGCGTCCGGTGAAGACGGGCTCGCGCTTCTCCATGAATGCGCGCGGCCCTTCGCGCGCGTCCTGCAAACGGGTGACGGGCGCGGAGAGTTCATGCTCGATGCGGAAGGCCTCCTCGAGCGGCAGGCCGCTCGTTCGGATCGCCGCCTCCTTGATCGCCCGCAGCGCGAGCGGCGCGTTCTTCGCGAGCCGCTCCGCGAACTCGAGCGCCCGCGGCATCAC
>CAUJGH010000051.1 GCA_963169575.1 Myxococcota bacterium
GCTTCGAATGAGACGCGCCCCGGCACGTCTGGAGAGGAACGAAATGGCACTCGACCGATTGCAGCTCCGCCGCCTGCTCGCCTTCGTCGGCAGCACGCGCGACGACGAGATCGCCTGCGACGAATGTCTCGCGGACATGGCGGAGTTCGCGGAGGCCGAGCTCGTCGGCGCCGAGATCCCCGTCGCGCTCCGTCGCGTCGAGGAGCATCTCTCCGCCTGTCCGGAATGCGCCGACGAATACGCCGTCTTGATGGAAGCGCTGCGTGCCGAGCCGAACGCCGGGGCCGCGACGCACGGCGAAGAGGAGTAGCAGGATGGACGTCGCTCGATCGACTCGCCACTTCGCGAAGCGAGCAGGCATCTCGGTCGGCCTCGCCGCGGGCATGGCTGCGCTGCTCTCCGGCGGCTTCTTCCCCGACATGGCCGATGCGGATCCGCGACCCGTGCCCGCTGAAGGCGCGCTCGACGGCTTCGAGCGCTTCGTCGAGGCCGACGGAGACTTCGCCTTCGATCCCGCCACGGCGACCCGCGGTCTCGTGCATCTGGGCAGCTACTTCGTCCCGATGGGCGACGCTGCGGGCTTTCATCACGTCTACACCCAGCCCGGGGTCCCGGAAGCCTGGCGCCGCGACGGCGTCTTCCCCGACGGCACGATCCTCGTCAAGGAGATCGCCACCCACCGGGTCGCGGACTATACGACCGGTCGCAACGTCGCCTCGGCTACGGCGCCGCGTCAATGGTTCGTCATGGTCAAGGACGCGAGGGGCCGCTTCGCGAGCCATCCACTCTGGGGCAGGGGCTGGGGCTGGGCGCTCTTCAAGAGCGATGCGCCGACGCATAACGTCGCGACCGATTTCGAGCTCGATTGCCTCGGCTGCCATGCGCCGGCGCTCTCGAGCGACTGGGTGTACGTCGAAGGCTATCCGGCGCTGCGCGGATCGGCGCTTCCTGCGAGCGATCCGGATCGGGAGGCCGCATCGCAGAAGTGAGCTTCGGGCGGGATGGAGCGTCTGACGGGCATCGAGGGCATGACGCCCGATGGAGAAGACGAATCGATGGCTCACTTCATCTCGAACGACTGGAGATCGACGGAATGGCTCCGCCGATCCGCGCTGGCGATGACGCTCGCAACCGTCCTCCTGCTCGGTGCGCGGGCCGCGCTCGCCGAAGACGAGGTCAACGCGACCAACGGGATCACGGCCGCGGGCGCGCCGCTGGCCCTCCACGGCTACGACCCCGTCGCCTACTTCACGCAGGGGGCGCCGACCCCCGGAAATGCCGACCACGTCGCCGTCCACGAAGGCGCGGCCTACTACTTCGCGAGTGCGGAGAACCAGAAGGCCTTCGAGCGGGACCCCGCGCGCTTCAGTCCGGCCTTCGGCGGGTTCTGCGCCTACGGCGTCTCGGTCGGGAAGAAGTTCGACGGCGATCCGCGCTACTGGACCGTCCACGAGGATCGGCTCTACCTGAACCTGAACGCCGAAATCGCGCGGAAGTTCGCGGCGGACGTGCCGGGATCGGTCGCCGGGGCGCAGAAGCAGTGGCGCAAGATCCGGCACGCGGCGATCGGAGACCTCTGAGTCGCGGAGCGCCGGGTGCGGCGAGGGCGATCGGGTCCGTCTCCGCCTTCGGGAACGCCGAGGGCAGAGCGGGCTCGATCGCCGCAGGCGTCCAGCTCCCGAGCGCCGCGGGGTCGCTGGCGATCGCCGGGACGATCGGATCAGTTCGCTGCCGAGGAGTCGCCGTCGCGGACGAACGTGACGAGAAGCGCGTCCGTCTCCGAGCGGAGCTCGAGGCGGTCGGCTTCGATCCGGAAACGGCGCGCTCGGGCGAGGGCCGAGGTGAAGGCCGAGGCGCGCTCCATCACTTCGGGCGGACAGGCCATGCGGGTCGCGGCCATGTGGGGATCGATCGCGATCGTCGATCCGGTCTCCTCGTAGGTGGCGGAATAGCGATTGCAGCCGTCGTTGCCGGCGATCCGGCCGTTTTCGAACCGCGCGTTCGCGCGGCCGGCGGCGGGCGGGACGATCGGCGCCGAGGGGGCATCGACGCTCGGCAGGGACGAGAGGGTCCACGCGGTCCCTTCGAGCGCTTGCACCTCGGAGCTCGCCGTCATCGTCCGGCAGCCCATCAGCGCCAGCCATCCCGCGAGCAGGAGGGAAACCTGGATTCCACGATGCATGCATGCGCTCCGTTCGATGGGGGTGCGGGCCACCCGATCGCCGTCCGACGATAGGGCATGGCGCGATCTCGCAGCCAGCTGCAGGGCGGCCATCGCGGAATCACGCGTCGACGCCTCGCCAGTAGGCATCGATCCCGTCCTGGATCGCCGCGAGCACGACGTCGTTGCGCTCGGGCTCGAACAGGTGCCGGAATTGCTGCTGCAATCTCAGATACGCCTCGACCGGCTCTCTCCGGCGGGGTCGCCGGATATGACGCGACGCGCCCGTCGCGATCCTTCTCGAGCGGCCGCCCGTCCTTCGCGATCGGGATGTCGAGCACATCCCGGACGCCCTGGATACCCGACTGTGTCGGCGCCTAACCGACGAGCATCGCCCGCTTCGCGCTTCGGCCCGATTCCGGTGTGACGAGCAGCAGAGCTGCCGAGAGCTCGCGCGCGAGGCGGCTCGGCGCGCGACCGAGCAGGTGATGCTCGGTCGGCTCGCTGCCCACGGTCGACATCGCCACCACGCTCGCGGTGTGAAGCCCGAGATGGCGGACGACCGCATCTTCGACGGACTCGCCCGTGACCAGGACCCGGGTCGAGAAGCCGGATGCGGCGTCGGGGGC
>CAUJGH010000052.1 GCA_963169575.1 Myxococcota bacterium
AAGCCCAGGCCCTACGCAAGCGGGGCGAGGTCGTGGAGGCGGCGGAGCTGCTCTGGAGCCACGATCAGCTCGACACGGCAGCCGCCTATTTCATCGAGGCAGGCGAGTACTCGCGCGCGGCGGAGATCCGCCACGACCAGAATCGTTTCGAGGAGTCCGCGGACCTCCACCGCCAGGGCGAGAATTTCGAGACCGCCGGCTCGATCTACGCGCAGCAGGAAGACTGGGAGGCCGCGGCCGATTGCTATCTCAAGGCCGACCTCAAGAGCGTCGCGGCCGAGATGTTCGAGAAGGCAGGGAAGTTCCGCGAGGCCGCGCGCGCCTATCGCGAGAGCGAATTCATGCGGCACGCGGCCGCGATGTACGTGAAGTGCAAGGACTGGCAGCTCGCCGCCGAAGCCCTCGAGTCGGTCTTCGTCGACGAGGGCGCCCGCTCGATGATGGACCCGAAGAAGGCCGCGGAGATGGCGAAGCTCGTCCGGCAGGCGGGCAAGCTCTTCCTCAAGGCGGATCAGCCCGAGCGCGCCTACAAGATGTTCGAGCGCGGCGGCTGCGCGATCGAAGCGGGCGAGGTGGCGAGCCTGCTCGGGAATCACGAGCAGGCGGCCGTCCACTATCGAGCAGGCGGCGACGTCGAACGCGCGGCCGAGGCCCTGCGCAGCTCGGGCCAGACCCAGGAGGCCTCCCGCGTCCTCGGGCAGTTCTATCGCGACAAGGGCGATCGCGAACGCGCTGCCGTTCATCTCGAAGAAGCCGGGGACCACATGGAGGCCGGTGATCTCCACCGCAGCCTCGAGCAGTTCTCGAAGGCCGCCGAATGTTATTCCCGCCATCACGGCTACGCCCAGGCCGCCGAGATGTTCCAGCTCGCCGGCCAGCGCGCCGAGGCAGGCGACGCCTACGAAAAGGCGGGACGCTTCACCGAGGCCGCCGAGTGCTTCGCGCTCGCCGGGCTGCCCCGGCGCGAGGCCGAGCTGCTCGACAAGGCCGGCGATTTCCTGCGTGCCGGTGAGACCTTCCATCAGGAGGGGATGGACGACGAAGCGATCTCGGCGCTCCAGCGGATCTCGTCCGAGGACGAGGATTTCGGCCGTGCCGCGGCGCTGCTCGGCGAGATCTTCGCGAGCCGCGGGCAGCTTCCCCTCGCGATCACGAAGCTCCAGCAGGCCATCGGCGACACCGAGCTCTCGCGCGACAGCGTCGACGGCTACTTCAAGCTCGCCAGCATCTACGAGCAGGACGGCAAGCCGCGCGAGGCCGCCGAGATCTTCGAGAAGGTGATGGCATTCGACTATCACTACCGCGACGTCGCGGACCGGCTCGCCGCCGCGCGTGCCACCGCCGCCGCGCAGGTCCTCCCCTCCGCCTCGGCGCCCGGCGCCGACCCAGCGGAGGTCGCCGTGCGCAAGCTGTCGAACGGCAGCGCGAACGCCGATGGCCGCTACCAGATCGTCGGCGAGCTCGGCCGCGGCGGGATGGGCATCGTCTACAAGGTCCAGGACACGACGCTCGATCGCATCGTCGCCTTCAAGGTCCTGCCCCAGGCGCTCACCGAGAACGAGCAGGCCGTCGCGAACTTCGTCCGCGAGGCGCAGGCCGCCGCGAAGCTGAATCATCCGAACATCGTGACCGTCTACGACACCGGCGAGCAGAACGGCCGCTACTACATCGCGATGGAGTACGTCGAAGGCACGACCATCAAGGAGATCCTGAAGCGCCGCGGTCCGATCTCGCCGTCGGGCATCCTGCACGTCCTCGTGCAGATCGCCGAGGCCCTCGCGTACGCCCACGAGAAGAAGGTCGTCCACCGCGACATCAAGCCGGCGAACGCGATGTGGACGCGGGACAAGAAGGTCAAGCTGATGGACTTCGGTCTCGCGAAGGTCGTCGAGGAGGCGCGCAACCATACGACCGTCGTCGCCGGGACGCCCTACTACATGAGTCCCGAGCAGACCCTCGGCAAGAACGTCGACCATCGCACCGACATCTACTCGCTCGGCGTGACGCTCTTCGAGATGGCCACGGGGACGGTGCCCTTCAAGGAGGGCAACATCCCCTATCACCACGTCCACACTCCGCCGCCCTCCGTCCGCGAGCTGCGCCCCGACCTGCCGGAGAGCCTCGCCGCGATCATCGAGCGTTGCCTGCAGAAGGATCCGGCCCAGCGCTTCCAGTCCGCCCGCGAGATCCTCGGCGAAGTGCGCGGCAACCTGTCCGGATCCGTCGTCGGCTGAGCCCCGTGCGATCGGATCAGGGGCTGCGGCGGCGATTGTCTGCGGATCTGCCCACGCTACGCTGCGGCGCGCGTTCGCGCGGATGCGGGGCCGTCGCCCGAGGAGGGGCGTTGCAACAGACGACGATCGCGCGGGCGGTCCGCTGGCGTGGGATCGGACTCCATGGCGGCCAGCCCACCGCAGTCGAGGTGCGGCCGGCAGGAGTCGATGCGGGGCTCGTCTTCGTCGTTCCCGGCGAGGGCGGCGAGCCCGACGTCGAGATGCCCGCCCGGCCATCCTCCGTTCATTCCACCGCGCGGGCGACGACGCTCGCGGCCCCATCCGGCGAGTCCGCGAGCGGCAGCGGCCCGAGCGCAGACGATCCGGCCCGAGCGCGCATCGCCACCGTCGAGCATCTGCTGGCCGCGCTCTTCGCGCTCGGGATCGACACCGCGCGGATCGTGGTGCGGGGCGGCGAGATCCCCGTGCTCGACGGGAGCGCGGGGCCGTTCGCGCTCCGACTGCGCCGGGCGGGCCTCCGCCGGCTCGCCGCGCCGCGCCGCGTGCTGACCGTGGTGCGAGAGCACGAGATCCGAGTGGACGACCGCCGGATCCACGTGGCGCCCGACGATGGACTGTCGATCGACTACGCGATCGATTTCGACCACCCGTGCATCGGCCGGCAGCGACTCGCGATCGAGCGCCTCGATGCCGCGACGTTCGAGCGGGAGCTCGCGCCGGCGCGAACCTTCGGATTCGCGCGGGAGGTCGAGTCGCTTCGGTCGATGGGGCTCGGCTGCGGCGGCGATCTCGCCAACACCCTCGTGCTCGGCGAGGCGGGGCTCTTGAATCCCGACGGCCTGCGCTTCCCCGACGAGTTCGTCCGCCACAAGATCGTCGATCTGCTCGGCGACCTGGCCCTGCTCGGCGCCGATCTCCGGGCCCGCGTCACCGTCGAGAAAGGCGGCCACGGGCTGCACCACGCGCTGATCCGCGCGCTCCTCGAAGTGCCGGGGCTCGTCGCTTCCCGCTCCGACTCCCGCCCCGAGCAGGATCGCGGGGAGCGAGACGAGCCCTTCAGGGTCTCTCAGCCCGGATAGTCCTCGAGCTCGCGAGCGAGGTCCGCCGTCGCCTTCGGGTCGACGAATTGCAGGCCGACGCCGGGCGTGCGCACCGTCGCCCCCGGCTCGCCGTTCGCGTCGTGATGCCAGGTCACGCGCGCCTGGAGGTCGTGGAGGATCTCGCCGCCCGGAACCCGGAAGCGGACCTTCACGAGATCGCCGCGCCGCAGGGGCAGCTCCGTCTGCAGGAACATCCCGCCGGCGCCGAGGGTCGTCGCGTAGTCGCAGTGGATGGCGCCCATCGCCTGGTAGTCGACGAGCATGCGCACCGTCATGCGGCGATGTCTGCGCGTGTTCTTCGGCGTGCGGGTCGTCATCTCGAATCCTTCCTTCCGTTCCCTCGGCGGGGCCCGGACTAACGGCTCTGCTCGAGCTTCCGACAGAGGAGCTCGGCGATTCGCAGCATCAGCAGGCGCGCCGCCTCGCAGCTCGACACGAGGCCTCCGATCTCGGGGCGGTCGAGTTCGGCGGCATCCCGCGTGCGCTCGTCGAGCGCGATCAATGCGAGCAGGACCCGCCGGAGCGGCAGCTGCTCTCGCTCGAGGACCTCCGCGGCGGCGAGCGCGCGCAGCTCGTCGCCCCAGGTCTCGTGGTCGAAGGCTTCGATCGCCGGGAGGCTCGTCTCCTCGGCAATGCGGCGGACCTTTCGCCGCGTCCAGATCCCGAGCATCCGATCGAGGGGATCGCGGAAGCGCGTCTCGCCGCCGTTGCCGCCCGGGTCGAGGAAGAGCCCGGCGAGGGAGAGGAAGAGGCTTCGCCGAACCGCGGCGGGCTGACGGGAGAGATGCGGCGCCGTCATCGCGTCGAAAGCAGCGAGGATCTCGGCGGTGGGCAGGTGACCGGTCTGCGGCGGCGAGACGGGTTCCCCTTCTTCGAGCTCGAGCAGGCTTCCGAGCTCGTCTCGAACCTGGTGGGCGAGGCGGCGAAGGCGCTCCCCGTCGCGCGAGGGGAGCGGCGGGCCGGCCTGCAGGCCGAGAGCGAAGGGCCGGGCGTGCTCGGGCGCGTCCGGCGCCGCGAAGCCGAGCGCCGCGAGGGCCTGGCGAGCGCCGTCCGCGACCTCGCTCTGGCCCCTGCGCTCGGCGAGCGTCACGAGCGCGTGCAGCGAGGCCGAGGAGGTCGGATTCGTCGTGAGGATCTCACGGTGGAGGTCGAGCGCCTCGCGCCAGCGATCCGGAGCGTGCAGCAGCAGGCCGGCGAGGGCACTGCGGGCGACGGCGAGTCCCGGCAGGAGGGTCAGGGCCTCTTGATAGGCGCCGATCGCGTCGTCGAAGGATTCGAGTGGACCGGACAGCAGCCGGCCACGCTCGAGATGCACGTGCGCGAGGCTCGGGCTCGTCGCATCCGGATGCGAGTCGAGGAAGCGCGCGAGGATCCCGTCCGCCTCGATCCAGTCGCCGGCCATGCGAGCGAGACGCGACGCACAGAGCGCGGCCTCGCTGCAGCGCGGATCCCAGCGCGCGGCTTCGGCATAGCGCGCCGCCGCCTCGCGCCGATCGCCGGCGACCTCGGAGAGTCGCGCCAGCCGCAGGGCGATGCGCGCCGAATGGGCGCCGGGCGTGACGTGCTCGAGCGCACGCAGGCAGAGCCCGCGCACCGCCGACTCGTCGATTCGTTCCGCCGCGAGGTCGCAGGCGAGGACCCAGGCCTCGCCGAGTTCGGGATCGTCCCGCGTCGCCCGCTCGAGGTGTTCGCGCGCGCGATCGGTTTCGCCCTGCGCGAGCCGGTGTTCGGCGGCGCGAAGAGCGGCCCGGGCGCGCAGGCCCGGCTCGGCGGAGACCGCGGCCCAGGCTTCGAGGGCGGAGAGGGCATCGGCCGGACGCGCAGCTCGCTCTTCGAGACGGACGAGCGCTTCATGGGCGGCGTCGAAGGTCGGCTCGAGCGTCAGTGCCTCGCGCAGATGGGTGGCTGCCCGCTCCGCTTCCCCTTCCTCTTCGAGCGCGCAGGCCAGCATCCAGAGCGGACGAACCCGTCCCGTCCCGCTCGTGGTTCGTTCGAGGCGGCGCTCGAGAAAGGGCTTGGCGGCACTCGGATCACCCGCCGCGAAATGGGCTTCCGCCAGGCCATCGAGCGCCTCCGGCAGGTCCGGCGCGAGGCGGATCGCCGCGGCGTGCAGGCGGAGCGAGGCGCTCGGCTGCCCGAGACGCCGCGCGGCGCGGCCGCCGAGGAGCGCGAGCTCGAGGCATTCGTCGTTGCCGGCGTGGCGGCTCTCCGCGATTTCGAGCGCGAGCTCGGCGTGGCGGATCGCATCGGCCGGCCGGTCGTGCTGGCTCTCGATGCGGGTCAAGGCGAGGTGCGCGGGGAACGACGTCGGGTCGGCCTGCACCGCGCGCTGCAGCAGAGCCCGGGCGCGCTCGGCGCCTTGCGGGACGGCGATCGCGGCGGCCAGCGTGAGGTGGCGGGCCGCTTCGACCGGGAGCGCTCGGGAGGCTGCGCGTTCGAGCGATCCGATCGCCGCTTCGCAATGGCCGTGTTCGTGTTGGAGGCGGCCGAGGAGCGCGAGTGCGCCCGCATGCTCGGGGCCGACGACGACGGCGCGTTCGGCGCGGGCGAGAGCCTGCGTGGATTCCTCTGCCTCCACGAGATGGTTTGCGAGGCGCAGCTGGTCTTCGACGTTCGCCGTCGTGTCCTCGCGATCGCACCAGCGTGCCAAGATCTCGCGGAACTGCGCAGCGTCGCCGACCCGCGCGTAGAGCTGCGCGAGCGCGTGCTCGTCGGTGGGCGAGAGTCGTGCGAGCTTCTCCGCTTCGCGATAGGCGGCGATCGCGAGCTCCGCCTCCGCGTCGTCGGCCGAGTGGAGCGCGGCGAGGCCGAGCTGGAGCGCGCGGCGCCGCTCCCGCTCGGTCGGCGAGTCGCCGAGCAGGTCGAGCTCTCGCCGATGGAGCGCGATGGCCTCCCTGCGATCGCCCCGCAGCGCTTCGATCTCGATCAACGAGGCGATGGCCTCGCGGTCTCGCGGGTCGAGGTCGAGGGCCGTTCGATAGGCGTCTCGGGCCGCATCGAGCGCATGCAGGCGCTTCCAGGCGATCTCGCCGAGGCGCCTTGCGATCGTCGCACGCTCGCGGCGCGGCACGCCGTTCTCGAGCGCGAGCTCGTCGCGCAGGGCCTCGGCGAGCGCGGCATCGTCGCGGAGTCGATCGGCGCAGCGGCTGCGCCCCCGAACGGCCTCCAGCGAGAGGTCCGGGTCCCGTTCGGCCTCGCGGTAGGCGAGGGCGGCGCCGCGCCAGTCCAGCCGAGCCGATTCGCGCAGGCCGGCGAGCTCGAGCCAGTCTCGAGGCGTCCCCGCGCCGCTCGCCAGATGTGCGGCGAGGCGGACTTCGAGCTCGGCCTTGCGTCCGGTTCGCCGGAGCAGATCGAGCAGCCGCTCGCGGAGTCGATCGGATGCACCGCCTTCGGCGAGGCGCGGATCGTCGCAGAGCTCCCGCACCCGCTCGAGTGCGGCT
>CAUJGH010000053.1 GCA_963169575.1 Myxococcota bacterium
CGGCCGCGCGGGTCATCGGACCGCTCGTCGCGGGACTGCTCTACGACGCGGGCGATGCGCTGCCCTATCTCGCGGCCGCGGGGTTCACCGCCGTCGCCTTCACCCTCGCGCTCGCCGTCGAGGAGCGGCACGCTGCGGGGCCCCAGCAGGCTGCGGGCGCCTGATCGGCCTTCGCCGGATCCGGCCCCGCTCGCGCGCCTGCCCCCGGCGCCCGGCGCGAGTCGATTCGGTAAGCTCGCGCCACTTTTGAACCGGGGACGAGCCGCGCCTGCCCGTGCTGCGGAATGCTGCCGAAGGATCGGACGGCCCCGGCCGAATCCGACGAGAGGAACGAAGCCGGGATGAGCGCCGAAGACACCCTCCAGCAGGCGCGCGAGCGCGCCTCCGCGTGCGCGGACGCCGCGGCCCTGAAGGATCTCGAGCGCGAGTACCTCGGCAAGAAGGGCGCCGTCGCGGCGATGCTCGCCGAGATCCCGAAGCTCGCGCCCGAAGAGCGCAAGGCCCAGGGACAACGCGCCAACGATTTGAAGCAGGCGCTCCAGGCGCTCTTCGACGAACGCTCGGCCGCCTTCGCGAGCTCGCAGCTCGACGCCGCGCGCCAGGCCCAGGATTTCGATCCGACGCTGCCGCCGCCGCGGCCGCTGCGCGGCGGGCTGCATCCGATCACACAGGTGACGCGCG
This sequence comes from Myxococcota bacterium, assembly GCA_963169575.1. Taxonomy (GTDB): domain Bacteria; phylum Myxococcota_A; class UBA9160; order UBA9160; family UBA4427; genus UBA4427. Next base: position 682 of record CAUJGH010000053.1, read on the forward strand.
AGCTCGAGGATCTCTTCGCGTCGATGGGCTACGAGGTCCTCGACGGCCCCGAGGTCGAGCTCGACCACTACAACTTCGAAGCGCTGAACATCTCGAAGGACCATCCCGCTCGCGATTCGCAGGACACCTTCTACTGCGACGACGCGGGCCGCCTCGTCCTGCGCACGCATACCTCGCCCGTCCAGGTCCGCGCGATGGAGAAGCGAACGCCGCCGTTCCGCGTGATCGCCCCCGGCCGCGTCTTCCGCCAGGAGACGACCGACGCCTCCCACGACCACACCTTCTACCAGATGGAAGGCCTCGTCGTCGGCAAGGACATCTCCGTCGCCCATCTGATCGGCGCCATGAAGACGCTGCTGCGCGGCATGTTCGGCCGGGACCTCGAGGTCCGGCTCCGCCCCGGACATTTTCCCTTCGTCGAGCCCGGCTTCGAGCTCGATGCGCGCTGCCCTTTCTGCGCGGAGGGCTGCAGCGTCTGCAAGCGCACGACCTGGATCGAGCTGCTGCCTTGCGGACTCGTGCATCCGAACGTGCTGCGCGCCGGCGGGATCGATCCGGAGGTCTGGAGCGGCTTCGCCTTCGGCCTCGGCCTCTCGCGGCTCGTGATGCTGCGGCATGGCATCGATGACGTGCGCCATCTCCTTTCCGGCGATCTGCGCTTCCTGGAGCAGTTCTGATGGAGCCGATCCGATGAAGGCCTCGCTGCGCTGGCTGGCGCGCCACGTCGATCTCTCGGGCCTCGCGCCCGAGCAGATCGCGAACGATCTCACCCTCTCGACCGCCGAGGTCGAAGGCTTCGAGCGCTTCGCGCCGGCGACGGGCGACGTCGTCGTCGGCCATGTCGTCGCCTGCGAGCGCCACCCGGACGCCGAGAAGCTCTCGCTCTGCCGCGTCGACGTCGGAGGGACAGCCCCCGACGACCAGGGCGAGCCGCTCGCGATCGTCTGCGGCGCACCGAACGTCGCCGCGGGCCAGAAGGTCGCGGTCGCGAAGATCGGCACGAAGCTGCCCGGCGACCTCACGATCAAGCGCTCGAAGATCCGCGGCGTCGAGTCGTTCGGCATGATCTGCTCGGCCCGCGAGCTCGGCGTCGGCGACGACCACGACGGCATCTGGGTCCTGCCCGAATCCGCCGCCGTCGGAGCGCCCGTCGCCCGCGCCCTCGACCTCGAGGACTGGGTCGTCGAGATCGACAACAAATCCCTGACCCATCGCCCCGATCTCTGGGGCCACCGCGGACTCGCGCGCGAGCTCGCCGCCATCTACGAGCGCCCGCTCCGGCCCCTCGACCTCTCGCCTCCCGCGACCGGAAGCGGTGCGCCCTTCCCCGTCCGCATCGAGAGCCCGGACTGCTTTCGTTATGTCGGGCTCGCGATCGACGGCGTGCGCGCGGACCGCTCGCCCGACTGGCTGCGGCATCTGCTGCTCGCGGTCGGTCAGCGGCCGATCGACCTGCTCGTCGACGTCTCGAATTTCGTGATGCTCGATCTCGGACAGCCGAACCACGTCTTCGATCGCCGCCGACTCGACGCCGTCGGCGGCGGCCGCGGCATCGTCGTACGCACGAGCCGCTCCGGCGAATCGATCCGCACCCTCGATGGCGTCCCTCGCAAGACGAGCGAGGCCGACCTCCTCATCTGCGCCGGCGAGACGCCCGTCGCCCTCGCCGGCATCATGGGCGGCGACGACTCGAAGGTCGAAGGCGAGAGCGATGCCCTGCTGCTCGAGGTCGCGACCTTCCGGGCCACGACGATCCGCCGGACCTCGAGCCGCCTCGGCCTGCGCACCGATTCGTCCGCCCGCTTCGAGAAATCCCTCGATCCGCTGCTCCCGCTCGCCGCCGCCGGCCATTTCGCGCGCGTGCTCGCGTCGATCGCGCCGACGGCCCGCTTCGAAGCGAAGATCGCGGACGCCGGCGAATGGCAGGACCCGACGACGACGATCGGCCTGCGCTGCGAGCGCGTCCGCAGCGCCCTCGGCAAGGCGCTCGCCGCGAGCGAGATCCGCCGCATCCTCGAGCGGCTCGAGTTCGGCGTCGAGACCGAAGGCGACGGCGAGACATTCCGCGTGCGCGTGCCGAGCTTCCGGGCGACCAAGGACATCACGCTCGAGCAGGACCTGATCGAGGAGATCGGCCGCATCCATCGCTACGGCAACATCGACGAGCAGCCGCTCCAGCTCTCGATCACCCCGCCGCCCCGCGACGAACGCCGCCGCCTCGTCCGCCATCTGCAGGACCGCCTCGCCGGCGGCGCCCGCTTCCGCGAGAACCTCTCCTATTCGTTCATCGCCGACGGCCTCGTCGAGCGCCTCGGCGAGAGCGACCGGCCCCATGTCCGCGTCATCAATCCCGTACACCAGGGCGAATCCCGCATCCGCCGCCGGGTCGCGCCGAGCCTGCTGCCCGCCCTCGAAGCGAACCGCCGCCATCATGCCGACGTCCGCCTCTTCGAAATCGGCAAGGCCTACGAGCCCGAACACGCGAATGCGAAAGGCGAGCCCCGGGAGCGCCATCTGCTCGCCCTCGCCTGGGCAGGTCCGCGCCCGAACCCGAAGACGGCGCGCTGGGACGAAGGTCGGCTGCCGCGCCTGCAGGCCGTCGTGAACGAGCTCGTCGACGCCTTCGGTCTCGCGAAGCCGCGCTGGACGAGCGAGGGCGAGCGGCCGAGCTGGGCCCATCCCGGCAAATGCCTCTTCCTCGAGCTCCCGGGCGCACCGCATACGGCCGCCGTCGTCGCCGAGCTCGAGCCCGGCCTCGCCCCGGCGCTGGGACTCAGCGGCGACCTCGACAGCGAGGTCGCCCTCGCCGAGATCTGCCTCGACGCGCTGCTCGCCGCCGAACGCCGCGGCAGCGCCTATCAACCGCTGCCCCGCTACCCCGGCATCAAGGTCGACGTCGCGGTCGCCGTCCCGGAAGCGACGCCCGCCGGCGACCTGATCGCCCTCGTCGAGACCGCCGGCAAGGGCCAGGTCGTCGACATCGAGCTCTTCGATCTCTACCGCGGCAAATCGATCGGCGAAGGCCGCAAATCCCTCGCCTTCCACGTGCTGCTCCAATCGGGCACGCGCACGCTCACCGATCAGGACGAGCAGAAATTCCTGCAGCGCTTCGAGAAGCTCGCGACCGAGGCGGGCGCCGAACTCCGCAAGGCCTGACGCCCTCGCACGGCTCGCGCATCTCACAAGCCGCGATCGGCACGGCGCGGGGGACGCGAATCCTCACAAGCCGCGGCCGGCGCGACGTGGGGGATGCGAATGGCTCGCCCTAGCAACGAATCG
>CAUJGH010000054.1 GCA_963169575.1 Myxococcota bacterium
CTCCTCCTGCATCGTGCGCTGGGCGAGCGGATGCGCGATGCGCGCGAGCGTGCGGCGGAACATCTTGACCGCGAAGGGCGGATGCGACGCGATCTCGCGGCACATCTCCATCGCGACCTCCTCGAGCTTCTCGGCCGGAACGACGCGGGAGACGATCCCGTGGCGCAGGGCCTCTTCCGCGTCGAGGACGCGGCAGGTCAGCGCGAGATCGGCGGCGAGGCCGTGACCCGCCATCTGGAACAGGCGCGCCGTGCCGCCCGAGTCGGGGATCACGCCGTGCTTGATCTCCGGCAGCATCATGCGCGTCCCCTCGGCCGCGATCCGCATGTCGGCGAGCAGCGCCCGCTCGAAGGAGCCGCCGATCACCCAGCCGTGCATCGCGACCAGCATCGGCGCCGGGAGCGTGAAGAAGAGCTGGGTCCGGCGATGGCCCCGCTCGATGAACTCGAAGTTCGTGATGTCCTCGCTCCGCACGCCGATCTCGGAGGTATCGCGGCCCGACGAGAAGGATTTGCCCGTTCCGCGCCAGAGCACGACGCGGACGTCGGGGCGGGCATGGATCGCTTCGAGGGCATCGAAGAGCTGACGATCCATCGCGTCGTTGGCGGCATTGTGCTTTTCGGGACGGTCATTGGTCAGGACGGCGATCCCGTCCTCGATTTCGAGTCGGATGAACTTCTTCTCGTCGGCCACGCCGGATCTCCCCTCTGCGCAATGCCCTTCGTCGAGCACACCCTGCGATGCACCCTTTCGCGGCGTCGCGGGAGGCTATCATGCGGCGCCCGCTCCCGCGGCCGCGGCCGCGGATCGGCCGGACCCGCTGCGAGCGTCCGAAAGCGATGAAAGCGAGAGGAGAGAGTCGATGGGTCTGCCCAATCCGCCCGAGCTCGGGGCTCACGCCGTGCCGAAGGGCACCTTCGACGGCCAGACCGTCGTCGTGACCGGCGGCGGAACCGGCCTCGGCAAGGCGATCGCCGTCGAATTCGGCCGCGTCGGCGCCCGGGTCGCGATCCTCTCCCGCGGCGAAGGCCATCGCGAAGCGGGCCTCGCGGCCCTGCGCGAGGTCGGCGCACAAGCCATCGCCGTCGCCTGCGACATCCGCGATCCCGAAGCGATCGCGCGCGCCTTCGACGAGGTGACGAGCGCCTTCGGCCTGCCGGACCACATCGTGAACAACGCCGCGGGCAACTTTCCCGTGCCGGCCGAGGACATGAGTCCGAACGCCTGGAAGACGGTGACCGACATCGTCCTCAACGGCACGTTCTACTGCTCGCGCGAGTTCGGACGCCGCCACATCGCGGCGGGGACGCCGGGCTCGATCATCAACATCGGCGCCGCCTACGCCTGGACCGGCGGCCCGGGCTTCGCCCATTCGTCTGCCGCGAAGGCCGGCGTCAAGAACATGACCGAGACGCTCGCCGTCGAATGGGGCCCCTACGGGCTCCGCGTGAACGGTCTCGTCCCCGGTCTCTTCCCCCACGACGACGAGACGGCGAACATCCGCTCCGTCCCCGAGCGCCGCAAGAACGACGGGATGCGCTGTCCGGCCCATCGCGTCGGCTACCCGCACGAGCTCGGCTGGGCGGCGACCTTCCTCGCCTCGCCCTATGCCGCCTTCATCTCGGGCCATACGCTCGTCGTCGACGGCGCGAACTGGCAGCGCCGCGCGATGCTGATGCCCGAGTTCGTGCCGATCCGCGAGCAGATGGGCAAGGGCCCCTTCGACCCGAATCCGCCCAAGCGCGCCTGATCCGCGCCGAGCGATCGAACCCCCGCCCGTCCCGACGAGGAGCCCCGACATGAGCGAACGCCCCACCCTCTTCCGCCTCGAGCGCGACGGCGTCGTCGCGACGATCGTGCTCGACAATCCGGCGAAGCTGAACGCCTGGAGCTGGGAGTCCGCCCGGCAGGTCACGGCGCTCGCCGATTCGATCCGCTTCGACGACGGGATCCGCGTCGTGATCGTGCGCGCCGAGGGGCGCGCCTTCTGCGCCGGCGTCGACCTCGGCATGCCCGAGGATCGGATCACGGGGCGCTCTCCGGCGGAGAAGGTCCGCAACTACTACGAGAAGTTCCGCTGGGTCCACGAGCGCTTCAAGGTCTTCGCCCATCTGCCGCAGCCGGTCCTGATGGCGATCCACGGCTACTGCCTCGGCGCTGGCCTCGAGGTCGCCATGATGGGCGACATCCGGATCGCGGCGGACGACGCGCAGTTCGCGCTCCCGGAACCCAAGGTCGGCGTCTCGATCGACGCGGGCGGGGATCTTCGGCTCGCCCATGAGATCGGCGCCGGCTGGACGAAGCTGCTCGCGATGACCGGGCGGCGCATCGACGCGCAGACGGCGCTGCGCATCGGCATCGTCCAGGAGGTCGTGCCCCGCGATCAGCTCCTTTCGCACGTCCGCGCGCTGGCCGACGAGATCGCGAAGAATGCGCCGCTCGCGGTGCAGGGCATCAAGCGGACCATCAACTTCCGCGCCGAGCAGGGCCTGTCCGAAGCGATGCAATTCGAGGCCTCGAGCGCCGCCGTGCTCTTCACCTCCGACGACATGCAGCTCGGCTACAAGGCGATGGCGAAGAAGGAAGATGCCCATTTCGAGGGGAAGTAGGCGCGGCGTGGGAAGCGCTCCGCGACGCTGCGTCTCTCGATGCGGGCCGCTCGCCGCCGGGGTCGCGACCTTCGTCACCCTCGCGAACGTGATCCCCGCGCCCGCCGGCGCCGCCGACGATCGAGGCGACGACCGCGGTCGCGGCGCCGCGGCGCTCTTCGCCGAGCGGCTGACCGCCGAGACCGTCGCCCGCCTCGCGGTCGGTGGCCCCGACGCGGATGCGGGCGTCGGCGATTGGGTCGTCGGCAACGGCACGATCTGCGCAGCGATCTCCGATCCCGCCCACGAGAGCCCGCTCTCGCCCCGCGGCGGCGTGCTCGTCGATCTCGGCCATTGCGGGCGCGCGGACGATCAATGGGCCGTCCTGCATCCGATCGCGAACCTCTCCCAGTCCGAGATCCTCCCGATCGACTCGATCGCCGCCGGACGCGACGACGAGCGCGCCTTCATCGAGACGCGCGCCGTCTTCCATGGCGGCGAGATCCGGACGACGTATGCGCTCGATCTCGCGC
>CAUJGH010000055.1 GCA_963169575.1 Myxococcota bacterium
TCTCCGCGGCCCGCGAGCTTCGCGAGCGTCGTCGTCTTTCCCGCGCCCGGCGCCCCGACGACGATCCGGATCGCCGCGCGCACATCGCTCCGGGGCGGTGTCAATCGCTTCTCGATCCGATCGCAGAGCACGCGCTCGAGCGATCGGGGCTCGCCCTCGCTCTGCCTCGAGCGCCACTCCTCGACCAGCGACTGTGCATGGATCCAGTCGATTCCCGTGCCCGCGAGCGAGCAGACCGCCCGGTCGAACTCGGCCTCGGGACGCGAATCGACGAGCGGCCCGAGCGCAGCGCGCAGTCCCCGCAGCTCGCCCCGCACCTCTTCCTCGAAGGACTCCCTTCGCCGCAGGACCGCCAGCTCGCGGCGCAGCGCCTCGACGCTCGCGGTCAAGCCCGGATCGACCCCCGAGCGCGGGCTCCCCTCTTCCGCCGCCGCGTCTTCGGCGTGGCCGTTCCGCGCGCTCTCCTCGCTGCGGGGACGCGCGGCCTGAACCTCGACGACCCGGCGGGAGAAGAGCCCGAACGCGCTGCCGCCCCGCTGCACGGTCCGCGAAGAAAGGATCAGCGCATCGGGCCCGAGCGCCTCGCGCACCTGCGCGAGCGCCGCGTCCATCGTCTCGGCCTCGAAGCGCTAACTGTGCATCGGCTTCGATCCGGACCGCCCCGAGCGATATCACCTGCACACCCCCCGGCAGCTCCGCATGCGAGAGGACCGCGACGCGCGGCAGGAATCGCGAGACGATCTGCCGCAGCGGTGAGCGGATGCTCTGCGTCGCCAACAGGACGGGCCCACGCCCGTCGCCGCCGATGCCGAGCCCCGCGACCGCACGCTGAACACCCCGGACGAGCCCATCGAGGGTGACCGGATCGACGGCGAGGAACGAGCCGCTCTCGGAGCGCTGGACGACTCCGCGCAGCTGCTCCTCCAGCTCAGGCGCGAGCGTCAGGACCGCGAGCCGTCCGTCCGGCTCGAGGTAGGGGCGTGTGATCGCCCTTCCGAGCCGCTCGCGCACGAGGTCGGTCAACAGATCGGGATCCTGGATCTTGCCCGCGTACTCGGCCAGCGTGTCGAGGATCGTCCCGAGATCGCGGATCGAGACGCGCTCGGCGAGCAGCGCGCGCAGGGTGCGATGGAGCAGCGAGAGGCTGACGATCCCGGGCACGATGCCCTCCACGGCCTTGCCATTGCTCGCGGAGAACTGCTCGAGCAGATCCTGGACCCGGCTGCGCGTCAGCAGCTCGACCGCATGCGAGCGAACCACCTCGGCGAGATGCGTCGAGAGCGCAGTCGATGCATCGACGACCGCATACCCGGCGCTCGCGGCGCGATCGCGATCCCGCTCCTCGATCCAGCGCGCAGGCATCCCGAAGGCGGGATCCTTCGTCGGCTGGCCCGGGATCGGCTCGGCATCGTCGCCGGGCGAGATCGCCAGGGCGCGGTTCGGCGGAATCTCGTGGGCCGCGACCTGCTCGCCGCGCACGCGGATCGCATAGCCGCCCGGTCGCAGGTCGAGATTGTCCCGGATGTGGATCAGGGGAACGATGAAGCCGAGCTCGGAGGCGAGCTGCCGCCGCGTCGCCCGAATGCGCGAGACGAGTTCGCCGCCCCGCTTCGCATCGACCAGCGGAATCAGGCCGTAGCCGATCTCGAGTTCGAGATCATCGAGGACCAGCGCCTCCCGAATCTGCTCCTCCTCGGTCGGCGGCGCGACGGTCGCGACCTCCGACTCCGGGACTGGCTTCGGGATCGGCTTGCCGTAGACGGAGAGCGCGCCGGCGCCGACCGCGAGCATCGCGAAGGGCACGAAGGGCAGCCCCGGCGCGACCGCCATCACGCCCAGCATCGCCGCGACGAGCGCCATCGCCTTCGGCTGCAGAAAGACCTGGTCGCGCAATTCGCTCGACAGCGAGTCGCCCGCACCGGCGCGGCTCACGATCACCGCCGCGGCCGCGGAGATCACCAGCGCCGGAACCTGGGAGACGAGCCCGTCGCCGACCGTCAGGATCGTGTAGGTCTCGATCGCTTCCATCAGCGGCATGCCGGCCTGGAAGACGCCGACGGCGAAGCCGCCGAGCAGGTTGATCACCATGATGACGATGCCGGCGACCGCATCGCCCTTCACGAACTTCGAAGCACCGTCCATGGCGCCGTAGAAATCCGCCTCGCGCTGGACGTCGACGCGGCGCCGCTTCGCCTCCGCATCGTCGATGACGCCCTGATTGAGGTCGGCGTCGATCGCCATCTGCTTGCCGGGCATCGCGTCGAGGGTGAAGCGTGCGGCGACCTCCGCGATGCGACCTGCGCCCTTCGAGATCACGATCATGTTGATGATCACGAAGATCAGGAAGATCACGATGCCGATGGCGTAGTTTCCGCCGATCGTGAACTCGCCGAAGGCCTCGATCACGTGGCCCGCGGCATCCTCGCCGTCGTTGCCGTGGAGCAGGATCAGCCGCGTACTCGCGACGTTCAGCCCGAGCCGCATCAGCGTCAGCATCAGCAGCAGCGAGGGAAAGACGGAGAAATCGAGCGGCCGCTCGACGAAGAGCGCGAGCAGCAGGACCAGCAGGCCCGTCGTCAACGAGAGCGAGAGGAAGACGTCGAGGATGGCGGCGGGCAGCGGCACCACCAGCAGCGCCATGATCGCGAAGAAGCCGGTGCCGAGCAGCACCTGATTGATCGGGATCTTCGTCATGCCGCTCTCCAATGCCGGCCGCGGCGGGGATCGAGCTTGTAGACGTACGCGAGCACTTCGGCGACGGCCTGGAAGAGCTCGGCGGGAATCTCGCGATCGATCGTCGCGGTCTTGTAGAGCAGCTGCGCGACCGGCGGATTCTCGACGATCGGGATCCCGAGCTCCTCGGCGCGGGCGCGGATGCGGAGCGCGATCAGGTTGCGGCCCTTGGCGAGCACCTTCGGCGAGGCCTGGAGCGGCGGCCGATACTGGAGCGCGACGGCGTAGTGGGTCGGGTTGACGACGACGACGTCCGCTTCCTGGATCGCTTCGAACATCCGCCGCTGGGCCGCCTCGCGCTGGATCTGGCGGATCCGGCTCTTGACCTTCGGATCGCCCTCGCGCTGCTTGGCCTCGTCGCGAACCTCCTGCTTGGTCATCCGGAGCTTCTTTTCGAACTGCCAGTTCTGCCAGAAGAAGTCGAAGGCGGCGAAGACCGCGAAGACCGCGAGGATGATCCAGATCGTCCGGACGAGGAGCCCGCCGCCGACCCGGCCGGTATCGAACGCCGCCGCGCCCAGCAGGGAGAAGACCTCCGGGAGCGCGGGGGCGAGGGTGATCCAGAGGATCCAGACGACCACGACGAGCCGGAGGATCGACTTGGCGAGCTCGTAGACCCGGTCGAGGGTGAACATGCGCTTCATGCCCGCGATCGGATCGAGCTTGTCGAGCTTGAAGGCGAGCGCCTCGCTCGAGATCAGCCAGCCGACCTGGGCGACGTTCGAGACGACGCCGATCGCCATGAAGAGCA
>CAUJGH010000056.1 GCA_963169575.1 Myxococcota bacterium
CAGCCCTCGATCTCGGTCGTTATTCGGTCGCGGCGCGCTTCGTCGGGCAGTCGCAGCGCGCGATCGATCTCGCGATCCCCTACGCCCTCGAGCGCACGGCCTTCGGCCAGCGCATTGCCGAGTTCCAGCTCGTCCAGAGCAAGATCGCCGACATGGTCGCGCGCACCGAGCAGGCGCGGCTGCTCGTCTACCGCCTCGGCCGCATGAAGGACGCGGGCCTCGAGCGCTGCTCGCTCGAGAGCTCGCTCGCGAAGTTGAAGGCGAGCCAGGCCGCGACGCAGAACGCCCTCGACGGGATGGCGGTCTTCGGGGGATATTCGGTCACCGCCGAATACGAGATCGGCCGCCTGCTGATGGAGGCCAAGGCGCTCGAGTTCGGGGAGGGGACCTCGGATCTCCATCAAAAGCTGATCGCGGAGTTCGCGCTCGGTCTTCGCTCGAGCTGAGGGGCAGCTCGAAGCGCAGAGGCCGGGCGGTCTGCAGGCGGATTCGCGGGAAGCTGATGAAGCTCGAAGAAGAGCAGCAAGAAGAGAGACGAAGAGAGCAGCGAAGAGCGAAGCGAAGAGTGAAACCAAGAGAGCAGCGAAGAGCCTGCGCAGACGCGCACGAGGGAGCGGCATGGTCGAAGTTGCGAAGCGGGACGGTGCGATGACGGAGACCGGGCGGACGATGACGCGAACGCAGGCGGATCAGGAGCGCGATCGCCGTGCGCTCCTCGAGCTGATCCTCGCGGTCTCCTTCGAGCGCCGGGAGGTCACCCTCTCGAGCGGCCGCAAGAGCAATTTCTATCTCGATCTGCGCCAGACGCTGATGCGGCCGCGCGGGGTCGAGCTCGCCGGGCGGCTCGTGCTCGATCGGCTCGCGAGCGGGCCGGCCGTCGACGCGGTCGGCGGGATGGCGGTCGGCGCCGTGCCCCTGGTCTCGGCGGTGCTCGCGGCGGCGGCGCGGGAGCCGGGACGCGAGGGCCTGCTCGGCTTCTTCGTGCGCAAGGAAAAGAAGGCGCATGGCCTCGGGCGGCAGCTCGAGGGCGGCTTCGCGCCGGGGCAGAGCGTGGCGCTCGTCGAGGATACGACGACGACCGGCGGTTCGACCCTCGACGCGCTCGAGATCGTCGAGGCGGCGGGAGGCAAGGTCGCGCGGGTGCTCTGCCTGGTCGATCGCGGCGAGGGCGCGGCCGAGGCATTCGCGGCCCGCGGTGTCCGACTCGAGGCGATCTTCGGTCGCGCGGACCTGCCGGTCTGAGCCGTCACCGTCTGCGAATCGAAATGCGAGGGGGCACGCCGCGAAGCGTGGCCCGTGGTGTCCGGTCGAATTGAACCCCCCATCGAGGAGCGCACGAGCGATGATCCTGACGACGACACCGACGGTCGAGGGCAAGCCGATCCGCCAATACCTCGGGATCGTGACCGGCGAGGCGATCCTCGGCACGAACGTGATCCGCGATTTCTTCGCGGGCATCCGAGACATCGTCGGTGGCCGCTCCGCCGCCTACGAGAAGGAGCTGCGCAAGGGCCGCGACATCGCGCTCTCGGAGATCGAGGAAGAGGCGCGGCGGATCGGCGCGGATGCCGTCGTCGCGATCGATCTCGACTACGAGACCGTCGGCCAGGGTGGCACGATGTTGATGGTCACGATCAGCGGCACCGCCGTGAAGCTCTGAGCACGGCGAATGGACCTCTACCACATCTGGTGCAACCTCCGGCCCGGAACCTCGGATCTCGAGTTCTGCAGCGCCGTCGATCGATATCTCGGCGCCCTGCGCGCCGAAGGCCGGGTCGCGGGCCACCGCATCGCCCGCCGCAAGCTCGGCCTCGGCCCCCGCGAGCTCGGCGAGTTCCACATCGTGATCGAGGTCGAGGATCTCGCGCAGCTCGACCGCGCGTTTCTCGAGGTCTCGAGCCGCCGCGGTCCGATCGAGTCGCTCCACCACGCCGTGAACCAATCGGCCTGCGACGTCACTTTCGCGCTCTATCGGGATTTCCCCGACGCCCACCGGGAGACCGGTGGCGAGCGATTCTGAAGAGCGAGGCGTCCGAATGCGTCATCTCGCCGCACTGCTCGCCGCCTGCGTCCTGACGTTCCTGCTCTTCTGGGCGGGCGCGCGGATTGCGCAGATCGTTTCGGGGCCGGAGCGCGTGGCCAACGACTACACGGTCGGGCAGACCTTCGACCTCTGCGGCTATCGGGTCGACTCGCGCTACGCGATGGCCGGCTACGAGCTCGAGGACTGGCAGGGCGACCGCTGCCGGCAGATGAGCGCGCTCGATCATTGCGTGCTCGCTTGCCTCGAGCGGGCGGGAACGGTCGAGATCGCCGCGGCCTGCTATGAGGACTGCGTTCGAAAGCGCTGAGGCCCCGCCTATCAGAGCGATCCATGGCACGAGAAGGCCTGTGATAGGATCGGCCGAGACGGGCCGAAGCGGGCCGAAGCGAGAGGAGAGGAGGGAGACGTGTGGCTGCGATCGCTCGCGTGAGAGCCTCCTTGCGCGTCTTCGGCGACGCGCTCGAGCCCGACGAGGTTTCGGCGCTGCTCGGCCACGAACCGACCCGCTGTCATCGCAAAGGCGAAAAATGCGGTCCCCATCGCGGATCGATCGAGCCGACCGGCGCCTGGATCCTCGACAGCCGGATGCCCGAGCGCGCCGAGGTCGAGGACCATGTCGAGTCGATCCTGGGCCTCCTGACCTCGGACACCGACGAGTGGGCGAGCCTCACGGACCGGTTCTCCGCGTCGGTCCTCTGCAGCCTCTTCCTCGACCAGTACAACGAGGGCTTCGAGCTCTCGCCGCGCCTCTGCAAGGCCCTCGCGAGCCGGGGCCTCGTGATCGCCTTCGACCTCTACAGTGGCGATCCGGACGCCTAGCAGGAGCGACGAGAATGCGACGAAGTCGAACGCATCTTTCCATCGGTGGACGTGCGGGCCTGGCCGGTCTCGCCCTGCTGTTCGGCGCAGGCTGTACCCAGGAGACGCAGAACGAGATCGGCCGAGCGGTCCAGAACTGGACCGGCACCGACGGCATCCTCGAGATCTACGCCGGGGACAAGCTGGTCAAGCGATTCCTCGAGATCGACAAGTTGACGACCGCGACGGCGACGACCTCGGCCGCATCCCGGGCCTATCGCTTCGGATACGGCGTGCTCGACGAGAACCTGAACGGAGCGGTCGACCCGGGCGAGAAGAAGGTCTATTTCGAGATCAGCGATTTCTCGACGCCCTACGTCTTCTACGAGAACCCGCACTGAAGCGCGCCGGGCTCCGTCTCGATGCGGCGGGACCTGGCTCGCAGGGATGAACCGACCACCCAACCGACCGTCCACCCGACCACCCAACCGAACCCAAGACCGACGAAACGAACGAGAAGAGGAGAACGAGAGCGATGCCGACCCCCACTTTCGCCGAGCTGAAGAACTGGGCCGAAAACTACCCCCGCCTCTGGAACGCCGGCGACAAGCAGGCCTGGATCGACAACTACCGCAAGATCGCGCCGGGCAATTTCCGCATGCTCGACCCGGTCGGGACCCCCGAGAAGTTCGGTTTCGAGCATTGCTGCGCCGATTCCTGGGATCTGTTCCAGCCGAGCGTCAAGTTCCGGATCGTCCCCGGTTCCCTCTTCATCTGCGGCAACGAGGTCGCCTGGCTGCTCGAGAACCATTTCACGTCCGGAGGCCGCGATCAGATCGGCCTTTCGATCGAGACCTATCGCTTCGAGGAGAACGGCGACGTCACGATTCGCACCTACTACAAGGTGCCCCGCCATTCGAATGCCGAGATCGGCGAGCTCTTCCAGACCTATCTACCCGAGAACGGCTGAGGGCCGTTCCGGGATCCGGCCGACGGGCCTCGTGGGATCCAGCTGACGGCCCCTCACGTCGGCCGGCCGGCGTTTCCGCTCCCCTCGAGCCCGGGCTCGTCCTTCGATCGCGTGCGGTCTGCGCGATCGGAGGAGGGCCGCGGGGCATCGGATCGAGCGATCGAGGGGGATGAGGGACGGTGGGGTGCCGTTTTTCGTTGCACGGCCAGGCCCAGGGTCACCGGGGTCGCCTCGTCGCGCTTCGAGGGCCGACGGAGCGCGACGAGCCGGTGCTTCGATCGATTCACGGCGAGGAAGCGTGCGGTGCATCACCCCGCCCCGTGCACGCACCCGGCTCGGCTCGAGGATGTTCGTCGGCCGATGCAAACGCAGTCGCCTAAGGCCCAGCGGAAAGGCCCGGCGGAAAGGCCTCGTGAATGGCCCGCGAATTCGGCCGGAGCGGGTGGCGAATCGGAATAAAGGGCTATTCTCCGCCGCGCACGTCCTCCCGGACGCGCTTCACATCCATTCATTCCACTTCATATCGTTAGGTTCAATTGATGAGGAAAGTCAGAGACTGGTCCGCGGTGATCGATCGTCTTAACAAGAGCCCGAAGGGCGAGCTGACCGTGAAGATGGGCTCGCCGGGCAGTGCGCAGGTGACCCGATGTCGCCTGCTGGCCGAGTGGTCGAATCTCGACGCTACGACCAAGGGCGCGACGCTCTACCTGCGCTTGAAGGGCTGAAGACGATCTTTCCAGCCGAAGGGTGACGCGACGGATCGCCTCGATCCGTCGCGAACCCGGGACTCCGGCCCGCAGGTCGGATCCCCGCCCGATCCCAATGTATTGCTAGTCCTCGATCGGCTCGAGCTCGTCCCAGACCGGGCCCACCATCTGCTTCAGGATCGCCTTCGATCCCCAGATCCGCTCCCCGCCGAGGAGTCCGTCCCGGGCAAAGAGGATGCCGATGACGTGGTGGGTCTCCAGCTGGCCGTCGATCTCGACGACCATCTCGTATTCCTGTGCCAGGGATTTTTCGGAGAGCCACTCCTCGATCAGTCGGTAGCTCTTCTGCGCGGCGTAGAACGGCCCGATCAGATGCTCGTAATAGCGCCGGACCCGATCCCGCCCGCGCATCCGGAGCCCGATCGGCCAGAATTCGTAGACCGGATCCGCGACCAGCGTGTCCATGACGAGATCGAGGTCGCCCTCGGCCTCGAGGCGCGCGTGCCGTGTCCCGAGCTCGAGCATCGCACGCGCATCCCAGCGGCCATCGCCCCGCGCATCGTCCTTCGCCATTTCGATCCTCCCGATTTCGTCCGACGCTAACCGTCCCCCCGCGCAGGCGCCGCCCCCCGCGTGATACCCTCGCGAGCCCCGACACCGGAGGTTCCGCTTGGTCTACGTCGTCGCCGCCTACTCCATCACGTTCGGCGCCCTCGCGAGCTACGGCGTCTGGCTGCAGGCACGTGCCCAGCTGGCGCGCGTGCTCGCTGCGAACGCCGGGCGGGACCCGGCGGCGCTCGGCAGCGGATTCAATCTCGGCGCGCTCCTTTTGGCGCCTTTCTGGGCCTGGTTCCACGGTCTTCGAATGCTCGGCCTGACGCTTCTCGCGGCGAGCATCGTGCTGGTCTTCGCCGGTGCCAGCGGTCTTCGCGTCGCCGTGACCGCTCTCGCGGCGCTGCTCGCGCTCGCGTCGATCGGCCTCGGATTCGTGGGCAATCGCCTCGCGGCGGACCGCCGCGCCCGGAGCGATGGGGGCATCGACGCCGCGGCTGTCATCGCGGGCGAGCGCAGCTGGGCGCTCGCCGGGGCGGTGATCCATACCGTCGTCGCGCCGTGGGCCGGCTATTTCTGGCTGGCGGGCGGCTGATCCGCGCGGACGGCTCGCCGAGGGGGGCGGGGACCGCGCATTTCGTCGCGCGCCCCCGGGCCGTGCGTCGCCCGATCCCCGACCGGCCCGCAGCGCTCAGGAGACGTCGACGAAGCGCGCGACCGCGGCGAGCACCGCGTCGTGGATCTTGTGGTTGGTCGCGATCACGCCGGCGTTGTTCGCGAGCTTGCGGCCGTGGGCGAAGTCGAGCGCATTGCCGCGCACGTCGGTGACCCGGCCGCCGGCTTCTTCGACGACGATCATGCCGGCGGCGTGGTCCCAGATCTTTTCGCGGTAGTCCTTGCGGGTCGGCAGGCGGAGATAGATCTGGGCTTCGCCGCGGGCGACGATCGCGTATTTCGCCTGGCTGTCGACGCGGATCGGCTCGGCCGTGATGCGCAGGGCCTTCGCGATCTGGGCGCTCTGGTCCTGGTCGCTATGTCCGGATTCGACGGACTCGCAGAAGCGCGCGAGGGAGGCGTCGGCGATGTCGCTGACGCGGATCGCGGTCGCGCCTTCCTGGCCCCGGCCCGAGAGCGGCAGCGCCCGGGCGCCGCGCCCGCGAACGGCGGCCATCAGGCAGCCGGGCTTGCCGTCGGGCCCGACGAGGTTCGGACAGCCGAGCACACCGAGTACGACCCGCCCGTGCTCGATCAATCCGAGGGCGATGGCGTATTGCTCGCCGCGCAGGAAGCCCTTCGTGCCGTCGATCGGATCGAGCGTCCAGTAGGGCTGCTCGGTTCCCTCGGGCGTCAGGCCGCCGAGATCGATCCAATCGAGCGCCTGCTCCGCCGAGACCGCCGCGCCGCGGACGCCGCGAACGTGCTCGACGACCTTGTCGCGCGTCGCTGCCGCATCGGGCTGCCTCAGCTCGGCGGCATCTTCTTCACCGACGACCCCCGAGATCTTCGAGCTCTTCGCGAGGGAGGAGCAGACGAGGGCCTGGGAGGCGAAGTCCGCGACCGTGACCGGGCTCTGGTCCTTCTTCTCGAGGGTCGCGGCGGTCACGAGATTCTTCTGGACGCTCTGGCAGACGGTGGCGGCGTCGCGGACGGCGACGATCGCGGCCTCGAGCTCGGCATCGAGATCGATCTTGGACACGGCTTCCTCACATCGGATGGCTGGCCCGAGGGGCACAGGGGGTGGCCCACGATAGCGAACGATGCCGAGGCGGCGATCGCGTGCGATCCGAGCGCGTGCATCCGCCACAGAGCCCCGCGTGGATCGGGCCGAAGACCGCATTGCATCGGGGTGTCGGCCGCCAGCGCGCCCGCGAACGCCCACAATGGACAACGCGCTTCCGTCCCGTGGGCGGACTGCCGCCGCGCGGCGTGTCCGCGCGGGTGCAGCCGCGCGGCAGGCAACTCCGCAGACGCGCCGGGTGTCTCGGGAATCAAGGAGCGCCCGCCGCATCGCCGAGCTCCGGCGTGGAACTTGCTCGCTTCGAGAGACGATCGAAACGCGATCGGCACGCAGGCGGGAGATGCTGCGCGCGAATGGGAGACGCCCGCTGTCCGGGCGATCGGAGGTGCGAAGCGATGCGCCTCGGAACCTTCAACGTCTGGGGCCTTCCCGAGGCCTTCTCGGACGACGTCTCTTCTCGCATGCGTGCCCTCGTCGCCCGTCTCGAGGCGACCGATCTCGACATCCTCCTGATCCAGGAAGCCTGGACCCGCGAAGTCCGCCGGACCCTTCGCAGCGGCGCCCGTCGCGCGGGCTTCGTCGTCTCCGAAGGCGACGGCGCCTCTGGCGGCCTGATGACGCTCTCCCGCTTGCCGATCCGAGCGAGTCGCTTCGAGCGCTTCCGCTTCCGCGGCGATCCCGAACGGGTCGACAAGGGCGAGTACATCGGCGGCAAGGGCTTCGAGATCGTCGAGATCGAAGGCGAGGACGGGCCCTTCGTCGTCGTCAATACACATACCCATGCGCGCTACCGCGTCGAGAACTCGGCGCTCGACAGCGCGGTGCGCACCGCCCAGCTGCTCCAGATCGTCGCCTTCGCTCACGACTACACGGGAAGCCTCGTGATCGGCGGCGACTTCAACTGTCGCGAATCGGATCCGGAGTACCGCGTCTTTCGCGGGCTGACGGGTGCGGCCGATCTCGGCGCGGGTGCATCGCTCGGAACGCTCTCGTCGAGCAACTTCTACAAGCGCGACCGCACCGGGCCCGACAAGCGGATCGACTTCCTGTTCGTCCGGCCCGCGAGCGGGGTCGCGTTCACTTCGAGCGATCCGCGTCTGCTCTTCGCGGAGACCGCGCGCATCCGGCGCCGGGATCGCTCCCTCTCCGACCACTACGGATTCCGCGTGGAGCTGCGCTGGCGGACGGATGCGCTGTCGGCGCCGTCGATCGTGAACGCGATGGTCGATCCGAAGGCGGTCGCGACGGCGCGCGCGCTGCTCGACGTCGGCGTCCGCGAAGCGGATCGGCGCGAGCGGCAACATTTCCAATGGGCTGGCGGGTTCGCGCTCGCGGCGCTCGCTGCGGCCGGCCTGGGCCGGCATCCGGCCGTCGATCGCCGGGCCTTCCTGCGCGGCGCGGCGCGGGCGGCGACCGTGCTCGCCGTCGTTCCCGCCGCCGGGTTCGGTGCGCTCGCGCGCTTCGACTCCGACCAGAAGCGCGAGGCCTTCGACGACGCCCGCGCCCTGCTGCGCGAGCTCGAGTCGAAGCTGCCGGCTCGCGCGTGGTCT
>CAUJGH010000057.1 GCA_963169575.1 Myxococcota bacterium
CGTCGCCCAACGTCCCGTCCGCCGACGCGGCTGTGCAGCGAGCCGCTCGGATTGGGCCCGGCCGCCGGTCGGACCTAGATTGGGGCGCGAACGGGCGCGCGCCCCGCGGCAACCGAAGATCCGCCGAGAAGCCCGACACGACCGACGAGGAGTCCCGCCATGCAGTATCGAGCCACCCTGATCCCCGGCGACGGCATCGGCCCCGAGGTCGTCGACGCCGCGGTCCGCGTCGTCGAATGCGCGGGCGTCCGGATCGAATGGGAGCGGGTCGAAGCCGGCGCCGACGTCTTCCTGAAGCACGGGACCCCCCTCCCCGACGAGGCCCTCAACTCGATTCGCAAGACCCGAACGGCGCTGAAGGGCCCGATCGGGACCCCGATCGGCGGCGGCTTCAAGAGCGCGAACGTTCTCATGCGTCAGGCGCTCGATCTCTACGCCTGCGTGCGTCCGATCAAGACCCTCGCCGGCCTCCCGACCCGCTACCAGAACGTCGACTTCATCATCGTCCGCGAGAACACCGAGGGCCTCTACTCGGGCCTCGAACACCGCGTCGCTCCCGGCGTCGTCGAGAGCCTGAAGGTCGTGACCGAGCACGCGAGCCTGCGCATCGCGCGTTATGCCTTCGAGCTCGCGCGCAGCCAGGGCCGCAGCAACGTCACGGCGATCCACAAGGCGAACATCATGAAGCTCTCGGACGGGCTCTTCCTCGAGTGCGTCCGGCGCGTCGCCCGCGACTATCCCGAGATCGCGATGAAGGAGATGATCATCGACAACTGCGCGATGCAGCTCGTGACGAAGCCCGAGCAGTTCGACGTGCTCGTCATGGACAATCTCTACGGCGACATCCTCTCGGACCTCGGCGCGGGGCTGGTCGGCGGGCTCGGCATCGTGCCCGGCAGCAACATCGGCCTCGAGTGCGCCGTCTTCGAGGCGGTCCACGGCAGCGCGCCGGATCTCGCGGGCAAGGGCAAGGCGAACCCGACGGCGGTGATCCGCTCGGCGGCGCTGCTCGTCGGCCATCTCGGCGAGCGCGACGCGGCGACGCGGATCGAGAACGCGGTCGCGACGGCGCTCTGCGATCCCCGCAACCATACGGGCGATCTCGGCGGCAAGGCGACGACGAAGGAATTCACCGACGCCGTCGTGCGTCATCTCGCAGACTAGCAGCGCGAGCCGGTGACGAAGGCGCTTCGTCCGGTGCTCGTGCTCGCCCTCGACGGGGCGACGTTCGACGTGATCCGGCCGCTGGCGGAAGCCGGCGCGCTTCCGCATCTCGCCGCCTGGATGAAGGCGGGCCGCGCGGCGCCCCTGCCGAGCACGGTCCCGCCCGTGACCTTCCCCGCCTGGTCGTCGTTCATGACCGGACTCGCTCCCGGCGACCACGGCATCTTCGACTTCACGCAGAAGCTCCCGGGCGAATACCGCCTGCGCTTCGTCAACGCGACCGACCGCCCGGCGCCGACGATCTTCCGGCGCGTCTGCGATGCCGGTGGCCGCGTGCTCGTGCTCGGGTTGCCGGCGACGCATCCGCCCGAGCCCCTGGGCGGCCTGCTCGTCTGCGGCTTCGAGGCGCCCGTCGCGAGCGGAACCGACGCGAAGAGCGCCTCCGATCCGGCTCGTTATGCGCGCATCGCCGCGAAGGCCGGCCCCTGGATGCGGCCCGAGCTCGACGAATCCGCCCGCGCGGACGATTTCCACGAGCGCGCGGTCTCGACTCTGCTCGCCCGCATCGATCGCAAGCGCGACTTCGCCCTCGAGGCTCTCGCGACGCTGCGCGCCGACGCGGGCGGCGCGCTGCCCGAGCTGATCGTCGTCGTCTTCTCGGAGAGCGATACCGCCGGCCACCACTACTGGCGCGACCACGATCCGCGCTCCCCGCGCCACGATCCTGCGGTCTCGGCCGCGCGCAGCAGCGCCCTCTCGAGCGTCTACCAGCGCCTCGACGCGGCCTGCGGCGCGCTACGCGCAGCGGTCGGCGACGAGACGCCCTGCATCGTGCTCTCCGACCACGGCATGGGGAGCGCCTCGGACAAGGTCGTCCATCTCAATCGCTTCCTCGCGGAGTCGGGCTTCCTGAAGCGCCGGGCGAGCGCGCTCGGCGTCCGGGGCGGCCGTGATCACCTCGCCCGCGCGCTCCGGGACACGGCGCTCGCCTGGCTGCCCCCGCGCCTCGCCCAGCTCCTCTTCCGCCGGGCCCGCGGCGCGGCCGCACGGCTCGAGAGCAGCGTCCGCTTCAGCGGCTTCGACTGGCGGCAGACGCTGGCCTTCAGCGAAGAGGCGAACACCCAGCCCGGTATCTGGATCAACCTCGTCGGCCGCGAAGCGGAGGGCTGCGTCGCGCCCGCGGACTACGAGGCGGTGCGGACGCGGGTGATCGCGGCGCTCGAGCAGTGGAGGCTGCCGTCGGGGGCGCCCGTCGTCGCCCGGGCGCTGCGGCGGGAGGCGGTCTACGCCGGACCCTTCGCCTCGCGCGCGCCCGACATCGTCCTCGAGCTCGCCCTCGATGCGGGCCACGGCCTCTCCCTCGTGCCGACACCCTGGGCGGAGGGGGGGCCCCAGGGCGAAGGCATCCCGAGCGTGCGCGTCCTCGGGCCGGACGAGTACGAGGGCGGGCGGGGGCGCGGGATGAACGGCACCCATCGCGGGCAGGGTGTCTTCATCGCCTGCTCGCCCGAGCTCGCAGCGCTCGCGCCGCCGCGGGGCCTCGCCGCGGTCGCCCCTTGGCTCGCAGGAGTGATGGGTCTAGCCTGGGCCGCCGACGGCGCGGCCCCGGGAGGCCCGGGAGCGCGCGAAGCCCTCGTCTACGGCGAGGACGAGGAAGCGATGGTCGCCGAGCGGCTGCGGGCGTTGGGATATCTCGAATGACGGGACCCGCCCTGTCGCTCGTCTTTCCGGCCTGGAACGAGGCCGAGAACCTGCCCCAGCTGCTCGAGAGCGCACTCGCGATCGGGAGCGAGCTCGGCCTCGCCTTCGAGATCGTGATCGTCGACGACGGCTCCGCGGATGCGAGCCGCGACCTGTTGAGCGCCTGGTGTCGCCGCGACGAGCGGATCCGCGCCGTGCACCACGCCGAGAATCTCGGCTACGGCGCTGCGCTCCGTGCGGGGCTGAAGGCCGCCCGCGGCGAGCTCGTCTTCTTCAGCGATGCCGATCTCCAATTCGATCTCGGCGAGATCCGCCAGCTGCTCGCCCATGCCGGGGACTGTGACATCGTGGCTGGCTATCGCGCACCGCGGCGCGATCCCTGGGCGCGGCGGATCATCGCCGCAGCCTGGGGTTCACTCGTGCGGAGGCTCTTCGATCTGCCCGTCCGCGACATCGACTGCGCCTTCAAGATCTTCCATCGCTCCGTGCTCGAGGCGATCCCGATCCGATCGGTCGGGGCGTTCATCAATACGGAGATCCTGGTCCGCGCGCGGGCGGCAGGCTTCCGGATCCGGCAGGTGCCCGTCAGCCATCGCCGCCGTCGATCGGGGCGCCAGACCGGCGCGCGGCCGAGGGTGATCGCGCGTGCGCTGGTCGAGCTGATGCAGCTGCGCGCGACGCTTCGGCCGCTCGAGCCGCAAACGGCGCGGCGCCTCCCGCCGATCCCGGCTGCGCGGACGCGGCCGGGCCGGGAAATCGGATTCGAGGGCTAGGCGGCCGATGCGCCTGCTGCTGGTCGGCGCCTTCGGCTTTCCCCACGACCAGGGCTCGCAGGTCTATTTCCAGGAGCAGGCGCTCGCCCTGCGCGCGGCCGGCGCCGAGGTCGAGGTGTTGAGCTACGGCCCGGGACGGTCCGGAGCGGTGACCCATCCGCTCTCCGATCTGCCGTTCCATTCGATTCCGGCCTGGGCCGCGCCGACTTCCCGCCGATCGGGCCCCCAGGCCGCCAAGCCCTTCGCAGACCTCCTTCTCGCCCTCGCCCTCCGCCGACTCGTCGCGGACCGACTGGATCGAATCGAATCGGCGGATCCGTCGCCGGGAAGATCCGGCGACGGATCCCAGGCCGCGTCAAGCTTTGCGTCAAAAGACGCGTCATCGATCAGATCCGAGCCTGCGTCATCGGCGTCATCGCAGCGCCCGAAGCGGGCGGAGACGCCCATTGCAAACGGCCCCTGCCCGGCCGCGAGCCGATTCGATGCGATCCTCGCCCACAACGCCGAAGCCGCTCTGTTGGCGCTGCACATGCTGCCCGCCGCCCGCCGTCCGCCGGTCGTCTACTGCGCCCATACACTGCTCGCTCAGGAGCTCCCCCAGTACTTCAAATCGCCGCGATCCAAGAGGTTTTCGACGCTCCTGGACCCGGGTGCGGCGGTCGGGAAACGCGTCCCTCGGAACGCCGACTTCCCCGCTCCGGGCGCGGCGAACCCGCCGGCGCCGGCCTTGCGGCGTGGGGGCATGACGCAGTCATGGATCGCCCATTTCGGATGCGTCATGGACGAGCGGATCGCAGCGCGATGCGATGGATGGATCGCTTTGACGCAGGCCGCAGCGCGCGTCATGGCCGATGCGAGCGATGCGCCGGGCCGCTGGATCGCGCCGCCCGTGCCCGGAGCGGATGACGCGGAGCAGAGGTCCTCCGAGGGCCTGGCCGCGCCCGGTCGCATGGAAGGCACAGATCGCAAGGGTCGCGAGGCCGCCGATCGCGTGCGGTCGCTTGGGCTTCAGCCGGGCGGCTATTTCCTCTATTCCGGCAACCTCGATCCCTATCAGGATCTGCCCCTGCTCGAAGCGGTCGCCGAGCGTCGCAGGGGCGCCGCTGCGAGCACCGGGTCGGGCGAGCCGATCCACGCAGCGGACGCAGGAGGGCTCGGCGACCGGAGCGCCCGAAGCGGAGCGTCGAGCGCGCCGCTCCCGATCGTGGTCGCGACCCACGACGAACGGGCGCTGCCTTTCGCGGTCCGAAGCGGGTACGCCGGCGGCGCGGGGCTGGTCGTCTGGCGCGTGCGGTCCGCGGCCGAGGCGAAGGCGCTCCTCGTCGGCGCGCGGGCGAGCCTCGTCCCGCGCCGGAGCCTCGGCGGGTTTCCCATCAAGCTCGCGAACAGTCTCGCCGCCGGGATTCCCGTCGTCGCGCTGCACGGGGCGGAGTGGGGTCTCGCCGAGGGGCGCGATGCGCTGATCGGCGATCTCTCGGATCCGGTCGGCTCGCTCGCCCGGGCGCTCGAGCGACTCGAGCTCGACCCGGCGCTCGCCGCGCGACTCGGCGAGGGGGCGCTCGCGACCCATCGCCGACAGCACGATCCCGCCCGCGTCGCCGCCGAAACCCTCGCCCTCATCGCGGAGGTCGTGAAGCGGCGCGGCTGAGTCGCCGCAGGGAATCGCTGTGCCGCGAGCGGCGGGGCTCCTACAATCCGCGCCGCCCGGACACCCCCGCCATGCGGGGATCCGGGGTTTCGGCGTTGGCGGGCGAGGCGGGGAGCGCGGGGTTGAACCCGATCAGTGCAGACGAGAACGGAACGGGAGCGGGCGCCGAGGCGCGCGCCCGCAAGCCCGTGCGCCGGGGCGATACGCCTTTCGATCGGACGCTGCGCGACGCGCGCGAGAGCGGCCCGCTGCGCCGCATCACCGGCCTGCGCGGCGCTGCGGGCCGCGTCGCCGCGAGCCATCTGATCCGCGCCCACGGCGACCGCCCCGTCCTCTACATCACCCCCGATTCGCGCGCCGCCGACGCCGCCGCCGAGGCGCTGATCGGCCTGCTCGGCGAGCGTCCCGACGAATCCCGCATCCGCCGCCTGCCCCGCCACGACACACTGCCCTTCGATCGCTTCTCGCCGCAGCCCTTCGTCGTCGCCCAGCGCATGGAGGTGCTGCATGCGCTGGGCGGCGAGCTCGGCGGCGCGACGAGCGATGCGGCGGAGCCGAGCGAAGCGGAGCTCCGTCCGCCGATCGTCGTCGCGCCGGCGTCGGCGCTGTCGCTGCGGGTGCCCTCGCGCCGACGCCTGCGCGCGGCCACCGTGCGCATCGCCATCGGCGAATCCGTCGATCGCGACGCGCTCGTCGCCCGGCTCGTCGCGATCGGATACCAGCGCATGGCGCTCGTCGAAGAGGCCGGCGAGGTCGCGGTGCGCGGCGACATCCTCGACATCTTTCCGCCGAACCTCGACAAGCCGCTGCGCATCGAGCTCTGGGGCGATCAGGTCGACTCGATCCGGAGCTTCGATCCGGCCAGCCAGCGCTCCCAGGCGAAGCGCGCGCTCGCGCTGCTGCCGCCGCCGCGCGAGCTGCTCTTCGAGCGTGACGAGATCGTCGAGCGCGCCGCCTCGATCCGTGCGCTCGCGGCGGAGCAGGCGATCCCGGCGGCGCAGGTCGATGCGCTCGTCGATTCGCTGCTGCGCGGTGCGATCCCGCCCGGCGCCGAATCGCTCGCGCCCCTGATCCAGCCCGAGCTCGAGACGATCTTCGACCATCTCCCGGGCGACACGCTCGTGCTGATCGAGGAGCCGGAGCTGGGCGTGGCGCGCCTCGCGAGGCTCTTCGAGGAGATCGAGACGAATCGGCTCGCAGCGCAGGGCGAGCGGATCACGGTGCCCCTCGAGCAGCTCCTGCTCTCCCCCGAGCAGGTCGCCGACGCCCTGACCGCGCGCGGCGCGATCCGGCTCGAGCGCCTCGAGCTCGTCGAATCGGCCGGAGAAGCGGGCCGTCATCACGCGCGGACCGGGACCCTCGAGGATCTGCGCCGCGCCCTCGTCGCCACCCGCAGCCACGACCGCGCGCTCGCGCCCCTCGCCGAGCGCTGCAATGCCTGGCTCGCCGAGCGCTGGCGCGTCGTCATCGCCTGCAGCTCGCTCTCGAGCGCGGAACGCCTGAAGCATCTGCTCGCCGACTACCGGCTCGAGGCCGCCGTCGCGACCGATCCGCGCCCCGTCTGGCATTGGTCGCTGCCGGGGCGCCTCGAGCTGCGTGTCGTCGACGTCGGCGGCGAGGGCTTCGTCTGGACCGATCAGGCGCTCGCGGTCGTCTGCGACGAGGAGATCTTCGGCGTCCGCGAGCGGCGCCGCTCGCGCGCGGGCTGGCGCGACGGACAGAAGCTCGACGGCATCGCCCAGCTCGCCCCCGGCGATTTCCTCGTGCACGTCGACCACGGCATCGGCATCTACCGCGGCCTCAAGGAGCTCGCCGCCGGCGGCACGCGCAGCGAGCTGCTCGCGATCGAATACCTCGGCGGCGACAAGCTCTTCCTGCCCGTCGATCGGCTCGCGAGCGTCCAGCGCTACGGCGCCGCGGACGGTGTCCAGCCGCGCATCGACAAGCTCGG
>CAUJGH010000058.1 GCA_963169575.1 Myxococcota bacterium
CTCGGCTACGTCGACGACCGCGCGGTCGACTGACGAGCCGAGCCGACCCGCGCCACCGCCATTCCGAACCGCTCCGCCATCCGGATCTTCGAACCGATCGCCGCGAAATAGCGCGCTTCGAGCGCGCCTCGCTCGGGCAGCTCCGCTTGCTCGAAACCCGCTTCGATCAGAACCGCCTGCAGCGCTTCGGGTCGATACCGGTTGACCTGCGGCTCGCCGGCGCCCTTCAACCAGGCCGACTGCTGGGCGAAGACGTCGCGGTAGCGCTGGGGGAGCGACTCCATCGGGAATTGATAGTCGAGCACGACGGCGCTGCCGGGCGCGAGCAGCCCGCGCAGCTCGGCGAGCGCGCGGGCCGTCGTCTCCTTGGAGAGGTAGTAGACGACGCCGAGCCAGCTGACGATGGCAGGCGCGTCGGCATGAAAATCGGTCTCGCGGAGGGCGTCCGAGAGCGAAGTCGTCTCGAAATCGCATTCGACGAAGTCGAGCCCATCGGGGAGCGGATCTCCGATCGCCTCGAGCCGCCGCCGCTTCCAGCGCTGGGTCGCCGGATGGTCGACCTCGAAGACGCGCAGGTCGGCGAGCGCGGAGGGCCGCCGCAGCGCGAAGGAGTCGAGGCCCGCGCCGAGGACGACGAGCTGTCGGACGCCTTCGCCGTGGGCATCGGCGACGAGATCCTCGGCATAGCGTGCGCGAAACGGCAGGAAGAGACGATTCTCGAGCAGGATCCAGGGCGCGTCGTCGCCGTAGGCCGAGATCGAGCGCTCGGCGTCCGCGCCGAGGAGGAGCTCGGCGAAGCGATCCTCGAGCAGATGCGGGGGCGGATCGAAACGCAGATGGGCAGCGCGGGCGGCCGCGACCTGGAGCGCCGTCTGGCTCGGCTCGCCGTCGTTCATCACGAGCGGCGCCCGGCCAGCCGTGCCGGACAGAGCGCCATGCCGACGGTGCTCGACGGTCTCATCCGCCCGCTCGCGCCCTTCATGCCGCGTCGCTCGCGATCAGACGACCGAGGGTCCGCAGCTGCTGGGTCGAGCCGCCGAGGGTCAGCTCGAGTTGGCGGGCGTAGACGTAATAGCGATGGAGGGGATATTCGCGGTCGACGCCCACACCGCCATGGAGATGCTGCGCGGCACGGACGACGCGCGAGCCGCCCTGGGACGCCCAGTATTTCGCACTCGCCACCGCCGCCTCCGCCGGCAACCCCGCATCGATCCGCCAGGCCGCCTGGAGCGCCGTCAACCGGACGCCCTCCGTATCGATGAACGCGTCCGCCGCGCGCTGGGCGACGGCCTGGAAGGTCGCGATCGGCTGATCGAACTGCTTGCGGGTCTTCGTGTACTCCGCGGTCAGTCGCAGCGCTTCGGAGCAGACGCCCGTCGCGAGGGCGCAGAGCGCCGCCGTCGCGCGCAGCACGATCCACTCGACGATCTCGCGGCCCCCCGCGACCGTGCCGAGCAGCTCGCCGCGCGCGCCGTCGAGCTCGAGCAGGGACTCGGGCTGCTGGCTGGTCGTCGCGAGCGGCGTCTGCCGGACGCCCGCGGCACCGCTCTCGACGAGGAAGACGCCGACGCCGCCATCGACCGCCGCGGGTACCAGCAGCAGATCCGCGATCGGACCCGCCGGGACGCAATGCTTGCGGCCCGTGAGGCGATGGGCCTGGCCGTCCTTCGACGCGCGGGTATCGGGCGAGGTCGGCTCGCGATGCGGCTCGACGAGGGCAGCGGTCAGGATCGCCGCGCCGGTCGCTGCCCGCGGAAGCCAGGCCTCCTTCTGGGCCGCGCTGCCGAAGCGCGCGAGCGGAAGCGCGCCGAGCACCGTCGTCTCGAGCAGCGGGACCGGCGCCGCCGTGCGCCCGACCTGCTCGATGATCCCGGCGAGCGTCAGGAACCCGAGGTCCGCACCGCCCTGGGCCTCGGGAACGGCCGCGGCGATCAGCCCGGCCTCCCCCAGCTTGCTCCAGAGCGCGCGATCGAAGCGCGGCTGGCCCGAGAGCTCGAGCGCGCGCAGGCGCTGCGGGGTGCAGGCGTCGCCGAGGATCTGCCGGGCGAGCTCGATCGCGGCTGCTTGTTCGTCGGAGTAGTCGAAATCCATCGGAGTCTGACCTCGGAAAGACGTTGGGAGTGGAGCGGGGCTCGGTAGAGGATCCGCGCGGAGCGGGTGGCGTGTCGGTGGCGATTCGTGCGGGCGATCTCGGCGGCCCCGCCGAGGCCCGCCGACGTCAGTGTCGAGGAATGCGCGGAAGCCCGAGCCCGAAGAGCCCGATCAGATCGCGCTGCACCTCGTTCACACCGCTGCCGAAGGTCAGGATCATGAGGCTGCGATAGAGCCCTTCGAGATGCCCCGCCGCGACCGCCTCCGGCGAGCCGCGCGTCAGGTAGGCGCGCGGGCCGACGACCTCCATCATCAGCTGGAAGGCGTCGAGATAGAACTCGGTCCCGAAGACCTTCGTCGCCGAGGCGTCCGCCGGCGAGAGCGCACCCTTCTTCGCGGAGGACGCGACCTTCCAGTTGAGCAGCCGCAGGAACTCGGTCCCCGCGTAGACCTTCGCGAGGTTGACCTGCACCCACTCCTCGTCGAGCAGCCGGCGGCCGTCCGCGAGGCGCGTCGTCCGGGCGTATTCGAGGGTGGTTCCGTAGGCGCGCTCCATGATGCCGGAGGAGCAGAGCGTGACGCGCTCGTGGTTCAGCTGGTTCGTGATCAGCTTCCAGCCCTTGTTCTCGCCGCCGACGACGTTCTTCGCGGGGACGCGGACGTCGTCGAAGAAGACCTGGTTGATGTCGTGCTCCGAGAGCAGATGCAGCGGATCGACCCGGATGCCCTTCGTCTTCATGTCGACGATGATCATCGAGATGCCGGCGTGCTTGGCGGCCGTCGGATCGGTCCGCACCGCGAGCCAGCAGTAGTCGGCCCCGCCCGCGAGGCTCGTCCAGGTCTTCTGGCCGTTGATCACGTAGTCGTCGCCGTCGCGCACGGCGCGGGTCTGGAGCGAAGCGAGGTCGGTCCCCGAGTTGGGCTCCGAATAGCCGATGCAGAACTCGAGATCGCCCGCTGCGATCTTCGGCAGGAAGAACTGCTTCTGCTCGTCGGTTCCGAAGCGCATGATCGTCGGGCCGACCGTGTTGACGGTCAGCATCGGCACCGGCGCCGCCGCCCGCATCG
>CAUJGH010000059.1 GCA_963169575.1 Myxococcota bacterium
CGTCGAGCTCGAGATCCGAGAGCGGGTAGGGCGTGTGATGGACCTGGCCGCAGCGGATCCCGCGTGGTGTCGGCGCGAAGAGGAGATATCGCTCGGCGAGAAAGAACTCGAGCGTGCCGGGCTCTGCCGCGCGCGACTCGCTCCCGAGGCGGTAGCGATAGCGGGAGCCGGCATGCTCCCCCCGTCTCCGACAGGCGTAGTCGATCCAGCCGTCGGAGGGACTCGCCGACATGTGAGCGTGTCGATAGGGCAGGTGGAAGAGCCTTCGCGCGGTCCAGACCGCGAGCGATTGGTTGCAGTCGAGTGAGTAGAACCAGACGCCGTGCCGACCGGCTGCGTCCCGGACGTAGGTTCGGACGTTGAGCTCCAAGAAGTCGCGGATGCCGGGAACGGCCGGGAGGAAGCGCGGGCGGATGTCGCGCATGTAGAAAGGGACGATTGCGAGCCATGCTTGGCCCTGGAACGTGTCGACGCGGAGGCCTCGGGGAAGACTGCGCTGGATGTCTGCAGCGTCCCAGCGCCAATGCAGGAAGGCCAGCTGCCACCAGCGCTGGTACATGACGTGCGTGCGATCAGGGCGCGCCCGAGCGGCCAGGAGGGCTTCGGTGGCGTCGCCGGAGCCTTCACTCAAGGCCGAACCTCCCCCGGCGCGACGCGGACCGAGCCATCCGCGCGAGGCGCGCCCGCCTATCCCTTCGACAAAGCCCGCGCGACCTCGCCGACCGGCCAGGGCTGATGCTCCCGGTAGTCGTCCATCTTCGTCTTGCCCTCGGCGATCTTGCCCTTCACGGCGTCGTAGACCCGCCAGTGCATGGTCGGGCCGAAGAGCGGCTGGGACTCGACGGAGACGATCCGGAGCTCGCCCTCCTCGAAGCCGCAGATCGGCTGGATCGCCCGCATCAGCTGCTCGCCGTTGAGATGCCCGTCGCCGAAGTTCCAGCCGAGGATCGTGCCGCCCATCAGCTCGCCTTCGTACCAGTCGTAGTCGTCGATGTTCGCGACCGCGACCGGCAGCGCCTCGAAGAGCGGGCGCCCCTGGAAATGCATGAAGCGCGAGACGAGCAGCATGACCTTCGAGAACTCGAAGGCCGTGTCGTCGGGGATCATGTCCCGCATCTGCTCGAGGACGGTACGGCCCGTCTTCTTGATCTTCGAGAGCTTCTGCGCGGCCGGACCCTTCTTGATCAGCCACACGTTGTAGGCCCAGTTGCCGGCGTAGTACCGCATCGAGGGCAGGAACGAGACGTGTGCGGGGAAGAGGTTGCCGTAGAGCGGGACCGCGACGAGCGAGAAGAGCATCGCGCCGAGCAGCAGCGGCATCTGTGTCATCTCGAAGACCGACGCCTCGGGATGGAACCAGAACAGGAACCAGCCGCCGTAGATCATCAGGATGTTCCATTCGACGGGCATGCCGTTCGGATTGTTCAGGCCGATGAAGCCGTGGAAGCCGGTGAACAGGATGCAGCCGCCGAGCAGGATCCACTCGTTGCCGGTCTGCGCCGCGAGCAGCAGGATGAACGGGATCGAGACCTCCGAGACGTGGCCGAAGGCGGCCATGAGCGCCGCGAAGCGCGACGGGCGCAGGTCGTCGGGGAAGCTCGTGAAGAGGCTCTTCTTGAGGAACTTCGGGAAGAAGGGCCCGTTGTTCATCATGAACATGATCACGGACGGGAAATGGCTGTTCCATTTCGAGACGCCCGCCCAGATCCAGATGAACGACCAGACGATCTTCGCCCCCGAGATCCAGAGATCGTTCGCCATCGCGAAGGTCATCGCGCCCATGACGACCCAGTAGTGCTCGTAGCGCGCGACCAGGAAGAGGGTCTTGTCGAGCATTCCGTTGACCGCGACCAGCACGAAGCACGGCAGCAGCAGCTCGGCCGTCACCTCCGGCGCGACGAGTACGCGCAGCAGCAGGACCTGATTCAGCAGATACAGGCCGACGTCGACCAGGTTGCGCGTATCGCCGCCGATCAGCGGGACGCCGCGGAAGAGCGGGAGCTTGATCGTCCCGACGCGCGCGAAATGGCGGTAGCCGCCGAACCATTTGTCGAAGCGCGCGTTCATCGGACCCCAGCCGCAGCCGAAGCCGAAGAGCTCCCAGCACATCGACCAGACCATCGCCTTCTTGAACGCCTCGTTCGTGAAGGCCCAGTCGCCGATCGACAGGAAGCCCGGATAGCCGGCGTTGAAGCTGCACCAGAAGGCCCAGACGCCGATCAACACGAAGAAATACTTCGCCCAGTAGAGCGCCATCACGCTCGGGCGGTTCGGGCTCGAATTCGCCCAGGTCCGGCAGGCGAGCCGGACGCGTTCGGGGAAGGGCGCGTTCACGACGCGTTCGGGATCGTACGGGGGCAGGTCGGCGTGGGCGGTCGTCATGGCGCGCGATGATAAACCGATGACCGCGCGTTTCGCGACCTCGAAAACGGGGGGCGGCGGGGTTTCGATGCGGGCGGGGCGGCGGGGTCGATTGCCTCTCAGCGTCGCCAGAAGCGCCGGTCGGCGAGCGCGAGGATCGCGAAGAATTCGAGCCGGCCGAGCCACATCAGCAGGACCATCGCGACCTTCTGTCCGTCGGAGAACCAGGCGTAGTTCGCGGTCGGTCCGACGCCGCCGAGGCCCGGACCGACGTTCGAGAGGGTCGAGATCGCGGCCGTCGAGGCGGTGAGCAGGTCGACGTCGCCGAACGCGAGCAGCGCGGTGCCCGCGATCCAGGCGGCGACCCAGAGGAAGATGAGCGCCATGACGGCCCGGATCGACTCCTCGGGCACCGACTTGCGCCCGACCAGTACCGCGACGACCGAGTTCGGGCTGAACGTGAGGCGGACTTCCCGGATCACCGCGGCCCATCCGACGAGGATCCGGATCACCTTCGGCCCCCCGGCCGTCGATCCTGCGCAGCCGCCGACGAACATCAGCGCGACGAGCAGCCAGCGCGAGAGCTCCGGCCAGCGATCGAAGTCGGCCGTCATGAAGCCCGTCGTCGTGATCACCGAGGCGACGGAGAACGCGACGTCGAGGAAGAGGCGGAAGGGGCCCTGCTCCGGCTCTGCGTAGGTTGCGAGATCGAGCGTCACGACGAAGACCGTGATCGCGACGATCGCGGCATAGCCCCGCAGCTCGACGTCGCGGAAGACGCGCAGGTCGCGGCGGCGCAGGAGCAGGTAATAAAGGGAGAAGTTCAACCCCGCGGCGAGCATGAAGAGCGTGGTGACGAGCTGGAGCGGCCAGTCGAAATGGCCCATCGACGCGTTGTAGGTCGAGAACCCGCCGGTCGAGACCGTCGTGAAGGCGTGGACGATCGCGTCGAAGGGCGAGGCGCCGAGGGCGATCATCAGGACCGTCTGTGCGAGGGTCAGCGCGAGATAGATGCGGAAGAGCGCGCTCGCGGTCTGCTGGACGCGGGCGTGCAGGATCTCGGCCTTCGGTCCGGGGACCTCGAGCTGGATCAACATGCGTGCGCCGGGGCCGAGCTCGGAAAGCAGGGCGACGAAGATGACGACGAGCCCGACGCCGCCCAGCCACTGCGTGAAGCCGCGCCAGAAAAGGATCGGGCGCGAGACCGCCTCGATGTCGCGAAGGATCGAGGCGCCCGTCGTCGTGAAGCCCGAGACGGATTCGAACAGGGCGTCGACGGGCGCGGGAATCGCGCCGCTCGCGAGATACGGGATCGCGCCGACCAGCGACGCGAGCAGCCAGGTCCCGACGACGATCAAAACGCCGTCGCGGCGGTAGAGCTCGCCCGAGCCCGCCTCGCCCCGGCGAAACGCCAGGGCGAGCGCCGCGCTGATCCCCGAGCCCGCGAGGAATCCGAGCGCGGCCCGCCCGTCGAAGGGCGAGAGGCAGAGAAGCAGCGGCACCAGCTGCGCCGCCGCCAGGACGTAAAGCACGAGACCCAGGATCGAGAGCACGCGGCGGACGTTCACGGCGGCGGCCCCTCAGCCCTGATCGGAGCCAGGGAAGAGCAGATGCACCATGTCCATCTCGTCGCGCTGCACGAAGAGGATGACGTCGTCGCCGGCTTCGAGGCGATGATCGCCGCGCGGGATCACGGCGCGGCCGCCGCGCAGGACCGCCGCGACGATCAGGCCGCGCGGGACCTCGATGTCGGCGAGCCGTTCGCCCGCCGCCGGGCTCTGGGGATGGACCCGGCGCTGCAGGAACGCTGCCGCGCCGTTCTCGAAGGACACGATGTGGGCTTCGTAGTTGCCGTCGATGTAGGCGCGGATGCGCTCGGCGGCGA
>CAUJGH010000060.1 GCA_963169575.1 Myxococcota bacterium
GCTCGTCGAGGCCGAGCTCGTACTTGGTATCGACGAGGATGAGACCCTGCTTCGCCGCATGGCGCGTGCCCTCGGCGAAGAGGCGCTGGACCAGGGCGTGGGCGGCGTCGAAGAGCGCCTCGGAGAGGGTGCCCCGGGCGAGCAGCTCGTCGCGCGAGGTCGGCGCGTCGTGCTCGCCGTGCAGGGCCTTCGTCGTCGGGGTCAGGAGGGGCGTCGGCAGCTTTTCGTGGCGCCGCAGGCCCTCCGGCAGATCGTGGCCGCAGAACCGTCGCTCGCCCCGCGCATAGGCGGTCCAGATCGAGGTCGAGGTCGTCCCGGTCAGGTATCCGCGCATCACGAATTCGACGGGCAGCGTCTTGCATTCCTTCACGATCGAGACGCTCGGATCCGGCACCGCGATGAGGTGGTTCTTCGCGATCGACTCCGTCTGCTCGAACCAGAAGGCCGCCATCTGGTTCAGCAGCTGCCCCTTGACCGGGATCGTGCCGACGACGCGATCGAAGCAGCTCACGCGATCCGTCACGACCAGCGTCCGCCGGCCCGGCGCGAGATAGCTGTCCCGCACCTTGCCGACGATGCGCTCGCCGAGACCGCGGAAATCGGTCTCCCGGAGCGTCTGGTTGCACAGCGCCTGCAGGTCCTTGCGGTCGATGCCCATGAGCCGATCCTCCCGCCTCCGGAATTCCGGGCGGTCGCGGCCGATGGAACCCCACGACCCGAGCGCGGGCAAGCGCCCGCGAGCGGATCCGCGTGGTTTGACCGCGGTTGGACCGATGCCTACCCTACGCCCCGTCCCGAGCCATCCCCATCCCCATCGCGGAGCCTCGATGAGCGACTCTCGCTTTCCGGATCGCTTTCCGAATCGCATTCTGCATCGCCTTCCGCCCAGCGACCGCCCGATCGATCGCTTGACGGCCTCGGAAGCGCGTGATCTCGAAAGCGTGCATCGGGCCGATCGATTCCACGACGCGTGTGGCGTGTTCGGCGTCCACGGCGACGACGAAGCCTCGCATCTGACCTATCTCGGCCTCTACGCCCTGCAGCATCGCGGGCAGGAGTCGTGCGGCATCGTCTCCTCGACCGGCAAGGAACACATCGCGCATCGCGCGATGGGCCTCGTCGCCGATACCTTCGGCGCGCCGATCCTCGATCGCCTGAAGGGTCGCCATGCGATCGGCCACGTGCGTTATTCGACGTCGGGCGAGAGTCTGCTGCGCAACGCCCAGCCGATCTGCGCGAATACCGACGGCGGCCCCGTCTCGATCGCCCACAACGGCAATCTCGTCAATTTTCATGCGATCCGCCGCGAGCTCGAAGGCCGCGGCGCGATCTTTGGCTCGACTTCCGACAGCGAGGTCATCCTGCATCTGCTGGCCCGCTCGCGCGAACGACACATGGAGGATCGCTTCATCGACGCGATCTCCCGGGTGAAGGGCGCCTACAGCATCCTGCTCCTGACCGACGACGCGCTGATCGCCGCTCGCGATCCCCACGGCTTTCGCCCGCTCTCGATCGGCCGCAAGGACGGCGCGTACGTCCTCTCGAGCGAGACCTGCGCGCTCGACCTCATCGGTGCGGTCCACGAGCGGGACGTCGAGCCGGGCGAGGTCGTCGTCATCCGTCGCGGCCGCCTGCGCAGCATCCGGCTCCTCGCCCGCGAGGCGAAGGAGCATTTCTGCATCTTCGAACACATCTACTTCGCGCGGCCGGATTCGAACCTCGTGGGCCACAACGTCTACGCCTATCGCAAGGAGCTCGGACGCGTCCTCGCGCGCGAGCATCCGGTTCCGGCCGACATGGTGACGCCCGTGCTCGACTCGGGCAGCGCCGCGGCGCTCGGTTACGCGGAGGAGGCCGGCATCCCGTACGAGACCGCGCTGATCCGCAATCACTACGTCAGCCGCAGCTTCATCGAGCCGACGCAGACGATCCGCGACTTCAAGGTGCGCGTGAAGCACAACGCGATTCGCGGCTTCCTCGAAGGCAAGCGGATCGTGCTGGTCGATGATTCGATCGTTCGCGGGACGACCCTGCGCAAGATCGTAGGCATGCTGCGTGCGGCGGGCGCCCGAGAGGTCCACGTCCGGATCTCCTCGCCGCCGACCATCGGTCCCTGCCACTACGGGATCGACACGCCGAACCGCGAGGAGTTGATCGCCCACGACCACTCGATCGAGGAGATCCGCGAGGATCTCGGCGCCGACTCCCTCGGCTATCTCTCCGTCGAAGGGCTCCGGGGAACGGCGGCCAAGGACCTGAAGCGCGGGATTTGTGACGGCTGCTTCTCGGACGAATACCCGGTCCCGATCGAGCCGCAGGAGGGCGTGCCGCAGCTGACGCTCTTCAGGACCGCATCCGAACAGGATTCCTAGCGCGCTTCTGGCCCCGGACTGGCCCCGGACCGGCCCCGGACCGGACGATGCTCCCGACCCGGCGGGCGACCTGCAGGAATCGCTTGGGGGAGGGGGCACGGCGGTCGATGAGATCGAGGTCGCCGGAATCCTTCCGGCGGGCTCGCGTTTGCGCGCGGGGTCATCTCCAGCCCGGGGAAGACGGCAGCGTTGCGAATCCGAACGCTCCAGATGCGCTTCGATACGCCGGCCGACCTGCGTGCCGAGTTCGAGAAGAACATCTCGAATCGGGGCATCTTCGTCGCCACCGACGCCGACCTCGAGGTCCGCCAGGCGGTCGACGTCGAGATCGAGATGTTCTGGGTTCCGTCCCCTTCGGCGCGCGTCGTCTTGCGCGGCGAGGTCGTACACCGGGTCTCGCCCGAGATGGTTCGCGGCGGCGGTCGTGCGGGCGTCGCGGTCCAGTTCGAGGCGTCGGTCGCGGAGCTGCGCGCCGAGTTCGAACCCTTCCTCGGCGAAGAGCCGCTCCCCGACGCCGATACCGATCAAGGGGGAGAGCGTCGGCGCAGCGCGCGCCGCGCAGCGGTGCGAGTGCCCGTGCGGGTCCGCGGCGGGAAGAGGCCGCCCTTCGCAGCGACGAGTCGGGACTTGAGCGGCAGCGGGATCCTGCTCTCGATTCGCGACGAGCAGCTCGCGATGAACGAGATCGTTCGCATCGCGCTGCGCCACCCGGAGGGCGAACCGAGCATCGAGATCGCCGGTCGCGTCGTTCGCGAGGTCCGGGACAAGCGCGGCCGGGTCGCCGCCGTCGCCATCGCCTTCGACCGGCAGCAGGCCGCCGATCCGGGAATCCAGGCCGTCATCACCGCTCTTCGCGAGGCGAGTCATCGGGGCCGGCTCGGGGGAATCAGCGGGTCGATCGTCGATCTCGGCCTTCCGAACATGTTGCAGATGTTCGGCAGCTCGGCACCGGAAGGGACGCTCGTCGTCGAGCGGGAGGGCGAGCAGGGCTGGATCGCCTTCGCGGGCAATCAATTCCTCGCCGCCGAGCTGGGCTCGCTGAGTGGCAAGCCGGCCGTCGTCGAGATGGTCGGCTGGACCGAGGGGCGTTTCGAATTCGAAGCGCGCGTCGACCCCGCCCTGCTCGCGGGCGGCTCGCGCGAATCGCTCGCGGGCGTCGTGCTCGAGGCGGTCTGTGCGGGGGACGAGCGCGAACGCTCCGGCGGGTCTGGGCTCGCCTCCGTCTTCGACCTCGAATGCGATGCGACCTTCGCCGTCGACGCCGAGCAGGAGGAGATCGCTCGTGCGTCGCTCGACAAGACCGAACTCGCCGTCCTCGATCTCGCGCGTTCCCGCATGAGCGTCGCGCGCATCGAGGCGGTCATTCCGGAGGCGCCGGAGCGCATCCGCGCCGCCGTGGCTTCGCTGGTGGAGATGGGCGTCCTGATTCCGGACGTGCCGGACCGGCCGCTCCGTCGTTAGGCCGTGCCCGAGTCCCGTGCGCGACGGCCCCCGCGGAGATTGACGAACGTCGCCAGCGCGAGCGTCGCGGCGAGCGCGCCCATCACGCCGCGCAGGGCCATGGAGGCGATGCCGGGGTCCCGCTCGGTCTCGTCGTTCGCCGATTCGCATCCGGGATCCGCGGGATGGTCGATCGCGAGGTCGCCGTCGTCGTCCTCCTCGTTCGAGCAGGCCGGACGGGACCAGTGCAGGATCTCGCCGCGGTAGCTCACGAGATCGGCGGCGTAGGTGCTGTCTCCGTACATCGAGGTCTGCGCCGGGGCGCGCGAGAAGCCCGTCACCGACGTCATCAGGCCCGCGAGCAGCCATTCGCCGTCGCGCTTCACGAATACGGCGCCGCCCGAATCCCCGACGGCGGCCTGGGCTTCGAACTCGGTGGCGCGAACCGTCGTCGGCGGATCGAAGACGAGGGCGAAGGAATGCGTCGTCCAGCTGCCCTGGTAGAGGGTCTCGTCGATCGTCGCGATGCGGTTGGTGCCCCAGCGCTTGCTGCCCTTCTGGGTCCACGAGAAGCCGAACTGGGCGGGGCCGTCCGACTGCACTTCGACGACGCGCTCGCGCTCGCGTCCGAAGCCGATCAGGAGGACCTCTTCGCCCGGGCGGGGCGATTCACGGGCGATCGGCAAGGGCGGGAGATCCTCGAAGCCCTCGGGCAGCACGACCTCGAAGAGCATCGCGTCGGCGGGCGTTCCGTTCGCATTGAGGAGCGTGCGCCGGGAGGCCGCGACCGGCGGCAGGATCTGCCCGCGCAGGAAGATCTCGCCCATGCCGACGTGGCGGGCCGTCAGCGCGAAGCCGTTGCCGAGATAGACGACCGAAGGACCCTCGTAGCGTCGCTGGGTGACGTGGTCCCAGTAGGGGAAGTCCGGCGGCTGCAGCTCGCGCGGCTCGGACTCGGGGCTCGCGAAGACGAGGGCCGGCGCGGGCGGAGATCCGAGCAGGATCGCCCACGCGACGGCGACGAGGATCAGGAAGCGAGCTAGCTGGGGCTGATCCAGGGAGACTCTCCGCGCTGGATCAGCGTATCCCGGCCGAAGCCCTGATCGTCGCGATCGGGATGGTCGAGATTGAAGTGCAGGCCGCGACTCTCCTTGCGCAGGCGCGCCGAGCGGATCACGAGCTCGGCGACCGTCGCGAGATTGCGCAGCTCGATCAGCTCCGGCGTCACGCGGAAATCCCAATAGTAGTCGTTGATCTCCTCGCGCAGGTTCTCGATCCGGTGCTGGGCGCGCAGGAGTCGACGATCGCTGCGCACGATGCCGACGTAGTTCCACATGAAGCGCCGGATCTCGTCCCAGTTCTGGGTGATGACGACCGCCTCGTCGATCTGGGTCGCCTCGCCATGCCGCCAGGCGGGCACCTCTCCGGGGGGCGCGACCTGGGGCCTGCGCGCGATCGATTCGCTCGCCGCGGCGTCGGCGAAGACCAGCGCCTCGAGCAGCGAGTTCGAGGCGAGGCGGTTGGCGCCGTGCAGCCCCGTCGCCGTGACCTCGCCGGCGGCGAAGAGGTTCGGGATGTCGGTCTCGCCCGCGAGGTTGGTCCGCACGCCGCCACAGGTGTAATGCGCGGCCGGAACGACGGGGATCGACTCGCGCGTGATGTCGATCCCGAACTTGAGACAGCGTTCGAAGATGTTCGGGAAGCGGCCGCGGACGTAGGCGGGATCCCGATTGCTGAGGTCGAGCACGACGTAGTCGTCGCCGGTCCGCTTCAGCTCCGTATCGATCGCCCGGGCGACGATGTCGCGCGGGGCGAGATCGCGCATCTCGTGGTAGTCGGCCATGAAGGCATGGCCGTCGCGGCGGCGCAGGACGGCGCCTTCCCCGCGAACCGCCTCGGAGATCAGGAACGACTTCGCCTGGGGATGGAAGAGGCAGGTCGGATGGAATTGCATGAATTCCATGTTCGCGAGGGTCGCGCCCGCGCGATAGGCCATCGCGATGCCGTCGCCGGACGCGACGTCGGGGTTGCTCGTGTAGAGGTAGATCTTGCCGGCGCCGCCGGTCGCGAGGAGCGTGATGGGCGCGGTATAGGCGTGGACCTCGCCGGTCGCGGCATCGAGGACGTAGGCGCCGAGCACGCGATTCGACTCCGTCCGGCCGACTTTCGTCGTCGTGATCAGGTCGACTGCGCAGTGGTCCTCGAAGAGCGTGATGCGGGGATGGGCGCGGGCCCGGGCGAGCAGGGAACGCTCGATCTCGCGGCCAGTCGCGTCGCGACGATGCAGGATCCGGCGGCGCGTATGTCCGCCTTCACGGGTCAGGTCGTAGGGCACGGGCGCGCCCGGCTGGCGCGCCGGATCGAATTCGACGCCGCTCTTGCGCAGGGCATCGATGGCGGCCGGCCCGCGCTCGACGACGAACCGGACCGTGTCTTCGTGGCAGAGACCGGCGCCCGCGACGAGCGTGTCCCGAACGTGGGCGTCGAAGGAGTCGGAGGGGTCCATCACCGCCGCGATGCCGCCCTGGGCCCAATCCGTCGCGGAGTCGGTGGCCTTGCGCTTCGTGATGATCGCGACTTCACCGACGTCCGCGACGCGCAGGGCGTAATGCAGACCGGCGAGGCCGGAGCCGAGCACCAGGAAGTCGTAGCGCCGGGTCGTGGTCGACTCGCCCGTCAGGGCGCCGCTCGTGGCGCCCTTCCGTCCGGCCTGGGCGAGTTGGCTCATGCCTTGCTCCTGCCGGTTGCCCGGGCTCCGGGGCGGGCGGTCCGCCGGATCCCTGCCTGCCGACTGCGCCTCGGGCGGGATTCGGCGAGGCCGAATCTCAGGTCCCGCTCGGAAGGCTCCGATGGTTGAAAATCGAGAAGTCTATCGGCCTCCTGGAGTCGCTTCCAAGGTCGAGCCCGAAGAAAGTGCGGCCCCATGGGGCCAGGTCCGGGCGGGTCCGGACCGAACGCTTCGAAGGCCAAGGAGTACGGATGCGTCGGAGCGCAGGGCGAGCGGGTCGCGGGCTGCTCGTCTCGGTCGGATCGGCCCTTTGGGCGCTCTCTGCATCGCCGGCCGACGCGGGGGATGCGGTCTACCGCTATGTCGACGCGCGGGGCGTCATGCATTTCACGAACGCGCCCGTGGACCCGCGCTTCCAGCGCGAGGACCCGGTCCGCGTCGATGGGCTCGCGATCTCGCCGCCCCGACGCGTCCGGGTTCCGACCGAGCGTGACTACGACCACTTGATCCTCGAAGTCGCGGCCCTGCATGGCGTCGAGCCCGGCCTGGTGAAGGCGGTCATCGCGGCGGAATCGAACTTCAAGCCCCAGGCGGTCTCGCGGGTCGGCGCCCAGGGACTCATGCAATTGATGCCGGCGACCGCGGCCGAGCTCGGGGTCGATCGGCCCTTCGGTGTCGTCGAGAACATCGACGGCGGCGTCCGCTATTTGCGGGCCATGCTCGACCGGTTCGGCGACGTCGCGCGCGCATTGGCGGCCTACAACGCGGGACCGGGAGCGGTCGATCGCCATCGCGGGATCCCGCCGTATCCGGAGACGCGGGCTTACATCAAGCGGGTGCTCGAGTACCATCGCCGCTACCAGGCCGATTTCGATCGCCTCGATGGGTCGCCCACGGCCAGCTCGGCGGGGGATTCGCGCAGGACGGCGCGCCGCGAGGCCGACCGTCCGGCCAACGCGCTTCCGCTGGCCTCGCGCGTGGAGCCCTGAAGTCGTGGGGGCCTGCACGAGCGCGACGATGGAAGCGGGGGGCAGCGGGAAGTCCATGGACCGAGAGGCCGTCGCCATTCCCGTCCACGAGGCGGCGCCCGGATCGGGAACGCAGTCGGCCAGAGGCCCCGGCGAGCTGCCGCGCGAGCGATTCTGGAATCTTCCGAACAGCGTGACGATGCTGCGCATCGGGGTCGTCCCCGTGCTGCTCTTCCTGCCGATGGCGACGACCGTCTCGGGCAGTCGCTTCATGGCCTGGGCGTTCATCCTCGCGGCCGTGACCGACATCCTCGATGGCTGGCTCGCCCGGCGAAAGGGCGGCAAGGACATCACCCGGATCGGCAAGCTGCTCGATCCCCTGGCCGACAAGCTGATCGTCTCGACGGCCCTGATCATGCTGCTCGCGATCGGCCGCATTCCCATCTGGGCATCCGGCATGGTCGTCGTGATCGTCGGACGGGAGCTGGCGGTCACCGGGCTGCGGGGGATCGCGTCCTCCCAGGGCCAGGTCGTCGCCGCGACCGGGCCGGGCAAGCTCAAGACCATCGCCCAGACCGTCGCCACGGCGGCGCTGCTCTTCCATTACGAGACTCTCGGTCTCCCCGCCCACGATCTCGGAATGACACTTCTCGCGATCGCCACGGTACTCACCCTCTGGTCGGGTTATCTCTATTTCTCGGACTATTTCGGCTGGCGCCGCCCGGACGCCGGCGATTCGTCCGGTTCGAAGGCAGAAGGATCCAAGGCATGAGCAAGCTCGAAGACCTGCGCCGCCGCATCGATGCGCGCGAGGCGCGCATCGGCGTCATCGGACTCGGTTATGTCGGGCTGCCGCTCGCCGTGGAGCTCGCGAACGCCGGCTTCGTCGTGACCGGCTTCGACATCGACGGTGCCAAGATCCGCTCGCTCGGGCAGGGCCGCTCGTACATCGGCGACGTCGACTCGGCCGAGGTCGCCAGGCTGATCGGGGCGAAGCGATTCTCGGCGACGAGCGATTTCGATGCGCTCGGCGAGATGGACGTCATCAACATCTGCGTCCCGACGCCGCTGCGCAAGACGCGGGATCCAGACGTCTCCTTCATCGCGTCGGCCGTCGACGAGATCCGCAAGCACCTGCGCGAGGGGCAGCTCGTCATCCTGGGCAGCACGACCTATCCCGGGACGACCCACGAGTTCGTGATCCCGCTGCTCGAGGACGCCGGGCTGACGATCGGGAAGGATTTCTCGCTGGCCTTCGCGCCCGAGCGCATCGATCCCGCGAATACCAAGTTCAAGGTCAAGAACGTGCCGAAGGTGGTGGGCGGCGAGACGCCGCTCTGTACGCAGCTCGCCTGCCAGGTCTTCGGGACGGTGTTCGAGACCATCGTGCCCGTGTCTTCGACGCAGGCCGCCGAGATGGTGAAGCTGCTCGAGAACACCTTCCGCATGATCAACATCGGCCTCGTCAACGAGGTCGCGCTGATGTGCGAGAAGCTCGACCTCGACGTCTGGGAAGTCATCGACGCGGCGGCGACGAAGCCCTACGGCTTCATGAAGTTCACGCCCGGCCCCGGACTCGGCGGCCACTGCATCCCCGTCGATCCCGCCTATCTTTCCTGGAAGATGAAGTCGCTGAACTTCCCGGCCCGCTTCATCGAGCTCGCGACCGAGGTCAACTCGGCGATGCCCGACCACGTCGTCGACCGCATCGCGGAGATGTTGAACGAGGATCGTCTCGCGGTGAACGGCTCGCAGATCCTGGTGCTCGGCGTCGCCTACAAGGCCTCCGTCGACGACATGCGGGAGTCGCCGGCCCTCGACGTGATCGCAGGGCTGCGCGCTCGGGGCGCGGACGTCCGCTACCACGATCCGTTCGTCGCCGAGTGCGAGATCGCAGGGGAGCGGTTCAAGTCGGTCGACCTGACCGACGACGCCCTCAAGCGATCGGACCTCGTCGTCGTCCTGACGGACCATCCGGGCGTCGACTACGACCGGGTCGTCCGGGTGGGGCCCCGGGTCTTCGATACGCGCAACGCGACCAAGGGGGTCCGAGAGGATCGGGAGAAGATCACGCGGCTCTAGGCCGGGCTCCCGGCTGGACTCCGGGTCCGGCGCCGTTCCTGGCTCTCCCCCGCCCCGAGGCCCCGCCCCGGGCGGGAGGCTTCGACGGGTCGGCTTCGGGGCGATTCGAGCCGGCCCGCCGCGGGCTTTCGCGGACCGGGTCGGAGATTCTTGACGACGGGGCGGCCGTCGTTTAAACACTGGTTCCCGCGTCGCCGTACCAACCGGTGAACCGCGGGCCTCGCGAGCCGGAAAACGCGAGCCGCGAGCTGAAAGTTCGATGCACGAGTAGCTCAGTTGGTAGAGCATCACGTTGCCAACGTGAGGGTCGCCAGTTCGAATCTGGTCTCGTGCTCCATTCGTCGAAGGCCCGTCATGCCCTGCATGGCGGGCCTTTTTCATTGCGGACGCGGCTCAGGCTCTGGCTCTGGTTGTGAATGTGGTTGTGGCTCTGGCGGTGGATTGGGCTGCTGCCAGGGCTGCGGATCACGACAGCGGATCCCGTCGCGGTTCCTGCTGTGAGGCGCGTCGAGTGCTGCGCTCGCTCGTCA
Source organism: Myxococcota bacterium (assembly GCA_963169575.1). Taxonomy (GTDB): domain Bacteria; phylum Myxococcota_A; class UBA9160; order UBA9160; family UBA4427; genus UBA4427. The sequence goes on from CAUJGH010000060.1 coordinate 10,121, forward strand.
GGGCCCGACTCGGGACGCGATCTGCGCCGATTGGGTGAGGACGGCGTGGGCCGCGGTCGCGGTCGTGACGATGGGCTGGGGAGCGAGTCCGAGCACCAGGGAGAGGCCCGCTGCGGTCAGCATCATGAAGCTCGGGCGCGCCTCCGCGTCCTGGGGCTCGCCGAGATCGGCGATGAGATGGGCGAGCGCGAGGTAAAGTGCCGCGGCGTTGATCGCGCTGACGCCGACGAATGCAGCGGCGAGCCAGGGGCGGAGCTCGAGCAGGCCGTGGGCGAGCAGATCCTCGGCGATGAACCCGAACGTTCCGGGCAGGCTCACCGTCATCGCGAGGGCGAAGAACGCCATCGGCTTCGGCAGCGGACGGCGCCGGAGCGAGGCCTCGAGCGCGAGCAGAGCGAGGGCCCCGGATCCCCATTCGAGCAGCGCGCCAACGCCCGCGAGCCGCTCGCCCGAGGCGAGCCCGAGCAGGACGAACGAGAGCACGACGCCGCGCTCGCAGAGGATGAGCTCGGAAACGAGCGCGGCCGGCTCGAAATGATTCGCCCGCTTGCCCGCGGACATCAGCCAGAGCGCGCAGACCAGACTCGTCGTCGCCGCCACGATCGGGACGAGCAGCGCGAACCAGGGCTCGTCCCGTCCGAGCGGGATCGCGACCCGCGCGAACGCGATGAATGCGAGCGGAGCGACCAGCGTTTCGCGCTGCTCGTCGGCGACCTGCACCGGCATGATCGCGACGAGACAGGCTGCGCAGATCAGAAGTACGACCCCGAGCCGCACGGACGCGCTCATCCCGGGGCCGGCGAGGTCGGCAAAGCTCTCGACGCCACCGACCACCGTCAGGACGAGCATCGCGCTCGCGACCAGTCCGCTCTTGAGGAGACCGGGTCCGAAGGTCCGCCCTTCGCGTTTCCAGCCGATCGCGATGCGGCTCGCGACGAGGCCGACGAAGGCGAGCGGAGACGCCACCGCAGCGCAGCCTGCGAGCAGGGCGGTCTCGAGGCCACCGAAGCCGAGCGCGTGCACGAGCGCACGCTCGCCGCCCTTGTATTCGAGTCGGGCGATGCGCGCGCCCTCGAGCAATGCGATCGCGAGCACCAGCCAGAAGAACGCGTCGATCATCCCTGCTTCTCCTTCGATCGACGGGTCGGAATCGTCCCCGCCGCCGGCGCCTTCACGCGGGGCTCCGCGCCGCGCCGCGCGGTGATGCGCGCGCCGCTCGATTCGCGCAGACGCGGCCGTGGCGCGCTGACGAGATGGGCGATGCGCGCCAGCGGCCGCGCGAAGAGGC
>CAUJGH010000061.1 GCA_963169575.1 Myxococcota bacterium
CGGCGCAGAGGTCGCCGTCGTCGAGGGCTGGATGGGACCGGACGAGCTCCGCGCGGTCGTGCCGATCCTGCGCGAGGCCGGCTATCGCCGGATCGTGACGACGGGCGGACGCATCCCGGATTGGGCGGATCGCCTCGGCGCGGCGAGCTATGCGGAGCTCGCGCGCCAATACCTCGTCGAGCAGGGGCTCGCGGCGGAGGACGTCGTCGCCGTCGCCGCGCCGGACTCCGCCCAGGACCGGACCTATCTGAGCGCCGTCTACGTGCGGATGTGGGCGGCGGCGCAGCCCTCGCCGCCGCGATCGATCGACGTCGTTTCGGCGGGGGCCCATGCGCGCCGGACCTGGCGCCTCTACGCGCTCGCCTTCGGCGACGAGGCCCGGATCGGAATCCGGTCCGTCGAATCGACGGACTACCCGCCCGAGGCGTGGTGGAAGACGAGCGCGGGGGCGCGCGTCGTGCTGAGCGAAGGCATCGGCTGGCTCTGGAGCGTCCTCTTCTTCCATCCGCCGGCGCAGGGCGGAGCGGAGGAGCTCTGGGGCGATCCCGAAGCGATCCGCCGTTGGCAGAAGGCGCAGGTGCGCGGGGGCGACGTTCATACGGAAGCGCTCGAATCCGCGTCGCCGGCGCGCGCCGAGGCGCCGGCGCCGTGATGCGCTGATTCGACGATCCCCGCGCGAGAACCTGTCCTCTTCCACGCGCCGGCGGCGACTCTCCCGCCACCGAAGAGGCCGAGCTTTTTCCCACTTTTCCCGGGGATCGTTGGAGCTGCCGGCCCCCTGCGCATCGGAATGAGCAGCAGCGGCGCCAAGTCCGCGAATGCGGGTCCGCGAGACTTCGCGAAGAACTGGCGCGCTTGTTGCTCTGATCCGCGCGCAGTCGGGAGCGGGCATGTCGCCCGGAGACTTTCGGATCGGATCGTCCCAGGGGCAGCGCGGGAAGCAGGAGTAGACGAAGTTGGGCTCACGAGCGTCGTGGATGTCGAAGGCGTGGACGATGAAGCTGAAGCAGCAGGGCCGCCGGGCGATGCTCGCGATCGGTCTGGCGGGGAGCCTCTTCGCAGCCGGCTCGGCATCGGCGGTGCAGATGACCGTGACCTGGGACTACGGCGCGTTCGATCCCGCTTCGAATCATGGCGATGGCGCGACCGAATGGGTCGAGTCGAACGGCATCCGCATCACCCCCTTCTGGGCGACCAACGTCGGGACCGCCCTCGGCGGCTTCTCCGACCACGCTCATCCCCATCGCGATCTCGACTTCCGCGATCGTCCGGACGGCGCGCAGGAGCGGCTCCACGCCTGGTCGAAGGATCTGCAGGGCATCTTCGTGTCGATCGAGAGCGGCGCGCGCTTCAGCGTGCTCTCGGTCGATTATTCGATCACGAGCAAGGATTCCCAGAATTCGAGCGTGAAGCGCCTGCCCTGGGCCTACGCCGTAGAGGATCCGCAGCTGCTCATGACCGAGGACTTCGATCCGACGCTGAATCCGATCGAGAGCGCCTGGACTGCGTTCGCGATCTCGGATTTCGGTGCCCCGCAGATTCCCTGGCCGAACGGCCCCCGGTTCACGCGCACGATCAGCGGCATCCATGGCGTCGAGGGCGTCTTCATCGCGACGACGGCGGGCCTCGTCGAGATCGACAACCTCGTGCTCGACGTCTACGACGTCGTGCCGGTTCCGGAGCCGTCGACGGCACTCCTGATCGGCCTCGGGCTGATGGGCATCGCCGCGCGCCGGCGCTGAGCAGCGGACGCTGGACGCTCGCCGGCGGGCGGCGGCCCGCCGCAGCGCCTACTCCGACCAGAGCTCGAGGAGTCGCTCCGGAGGCCGGGCGATCACCGCCCGCTCGCCGCGTACGACGATCGGCCGCTCGAGCAGGATCGGATGGGCGACGATCGCGTCGAACAGGCGCGCATCGTCCGCCTCGGCGAGGCCGAGCTCCACGTAGATCGCCTCGCCGGTCCGCATCATGTCGCGCGGCGACGAGAGCCCGAGCCGTCGCACCAGCCGCTCGAGCTCGCCACGAGCCGGCGCGTCTTCGAGATAGTGGACGTAGCTCGCCGGCGTGCCGCGCTCTTCGAGCAGCGCACGGGCGCTGCGGCATTTCGAGCAGCGGGGATTGAAGTAGACGGTCGTCGATTCGTCCGGCATCGGGCGATCCTCTCATGGATCGTCGCGCGTTGCCAGACGGGGCAGGGACGTCGTTTCGGCGAGCGATTCCACGGGTCCGCACGTTGCGGAGACTCGGGGTGTGATCTCCGACTGCCCCGATGGGGATCCGGAGCTGGCCGCGTTCGAGCTCGCGGCTCGTCCCTCGCGTTCGATCGAACGGGGCAATCGCCGGCGCGGTCTCCCTTGAAGCGAACCCTTCCGGTCCCTCGCGACGGACGGCCTGAAACGGCCCGGCAGCGGCAGGCCCGCGCGTCCTGGCGTAGCGTCCAGGAGTCCGAATCGCCCGCCCGTCCCCATTCCGCCTTCGAGGAGATCCCCGTGTCCGTATCCTTCTACGACCTCACGATCGGCAGCTACGTCCAGATCCTGGAAGGCCTCGCCGGCGTGCTCCAGAAGGGCGCCGACCATTTCGCCGCGAACGGGGTCGACCTGGCCGAGGTCGTCGAAACGCGTCTCATCGCCGACATGGCGAATCTCCATTTCCAGGTCACGAGCGTGACCCACCATTCCCTCGGCGCGGTCCGCGCCCTCGAGTCGGGCGAGTTCGGGCCGCCGAAGTATCCGGCCTGCGGCTATGCGGAGCTCCAGGCGATGACCCGCCAGACCCTCGACGCGCTGAAAGCGAAGTCCCGCGCCGAGATCGACGCGCTCGCGGGCGGCAAGGTCGTCTTCAAGATCGGCGGCGCCGAGATCCCCTTCACGGCGCAGAACTTCGCGCTCTCGTTCTCCCTGCCCAACTTCTACTTCCATGCGACCACCGCCTACGACCTTCTGCGCATGAAGGGCGTCCCGCTCGGCAAGCGGGACTTCCTCGGCGCGATGAAGGTCGGCGGCTGAGCCGGCCATGGGCATGCCCGCCGACATCGGCATCGTGGATCTCGGAATCGGATTTCCGTACGGATCCGTCGAAGAGAAGGTCCGGACCTACGACTTCTTCCGCGCCAATCTCAAGGACGCCGAGAGCCTGCGCGAGATGCAGTTCCCGGCGCAGTACATGTTCAAGCAGGTGCCCGACATCGTCGATCCGTCGGTCGACCGCGTCGCGTGGGTGCTCGAGAAGATGGACGCCTTCGGCATTCGCGTCGCGAAGGTGGGGGTCTCCGAGCACGGCATCCGTGCCCAGCGCGAACATCCGGACCGCTTCGTCCTTTCGGCCAGCGTGAATCCGAACGAAGGCGCCCTGGCCCTGCGCAAGCTCGACAAGCAGAAGGCCGACTACGACATCGTCTCGGCGTCGGTCTTCCCGTCGGGCCTCGTGCCCCAGGCGGGGGTCGACGATCCGAAGCTCTACCCGGTCTACATGAAGTGCATCGAGCTCGACATCCCGCTCTGCATCAACGGCGGAATCGTCGGCCCCCGCATGCCGAGTTGGCCGCAGCACGTCGAGCGATTCGACCGGGTCTGTTACGACTTCCCCGACCTCACGATCGTGATGATGCACGGCGGCGAGCCGTGGACCGCGCTCGCGGTGAAGCTGATGCTGAAGTGGCCGGGCCTGCACTACATGACGAGCGCGTTCGCTCCGAAGCACTACCCCGCCGACATCGTCCGATACGCCAACACGCGGGGCGCGGACAAGATCATGTACTGCGGCTACTTCCCGGCCGGGCTCACGCTCGAGCGGCAGTTCCGCGACATGCCGAACGTGCCGTTCAAGGACGAGGTCTGGCCGAAGTTCCTGCGCGAGAACGCGCTGCGCGTCTTCAAGATTCCGCAGGCGATCGAGCGGGCGACGGGGAAGCCGTTCGCGGGGTGAGGGGCGCGTTCGTGGCGACTCGGAAGAACGCGCAGGCTTCGTCTTCCATGGCTCAAAGGAAGGCATCTTCTTCGAGACGCCGCTGACGGCGGCCGCCCAGATCGGTGGCAACCAGGGCATCGCTCGGCTCGGCTGGAAAGTCGCGTCGGCCGACGACTCCGGAAATACGGACGAAGGACTGGCGTTCGTCTTCTCGGCAACTCGGCCGGCGGGAACGAGTCGGGCCGCTCGACGATCGCGCGTCAGCGCCGGGGCGATGACAGCGGGATCGTCGTGGCCCCGGGCGGCGGCGCCCCGTCGGCGGACCGATTCGCTGCCGAGCTCTTCTTGCGCAGCCCGTGCGGCCGCGAGCGTGCGAAGCTCGAGATCGAGGTCTGCGCGTCGGGTGTCGCCTTCGGGAGCGTCGCGTGTACGACGCAGATCTCTTCGACCTGGATCGACCTCGGAACGTCGGGGGCGGTGGTAGGTGACCGGGTGACGGGGCTCGCTGCGAACGAAGGCGACCGCGGGGGCTCTAGGTTCCGTTTCGTGCGGCGCAGCCCGGGATCGTGCCGACGATCCATGCCGGTCCCTGGTTCCGACTGCCGAGCGGGACGGGGACCGCGACCGACGTTCGTCTCGTCCGCGAGCCGGGGTTCGTGCTCCTGCTCGCGACCGGTGCGGTCTCGCTGGCCGGACTGCAGCGACGACACCTCGGCGCGCTCGCCCGCCACGAAGAACTCGGGTCCTCGCGGTTTCGAGCGGACGTTTGCGCGGAGGGTACTCGGTTCAGGCTCCGTCGATCTCGCCCGCGAGGGTGAAGTAGAAGGTTGCGCCAGCTCCGACTGCGCCCTCTGCCCAGACTCGGCCGCCATGACGCCGAACGATGCGCTCAACGGTCGCGAGCCCGATGCCGTGGCCCTCGAAGTCGGTCGGGGCATGCAGACGTTGAAACGCGCCGAATAGATTGGCTGCGACGGACATGTCGAATCCGGCTCCATTGTCTCGTACGAAGAAGACACGCTCTCCGCCCCGCTCGCTGACCCCGACCTCCACGCGCGCATCGGCGCGCTTTCGGGTGAACTTCCAGGCATTGCCGAGCAGATTCTCGAGCACCGCGCGCACCAGCCGGAGATCGCCCGAAGCCGTGAGCCCCTCCTCGACCGAGAACACCACTTCGCCCAGGGGCCTCGGATCGGCTCGAGCGAGCTCGGCGCCGACCTCCCGAGCAATTTGCGTGAGATCGATCGATCCCTTCTTGAGCTGACCGCGAGCGACACGGGCCAGCGCCAAGAGGCCATCGATCAGATCGCCCATCCGCTGAGCCGCCGACCGGATGCGCGCGAGATGATTCCTGCCCTGATCGTCCAGTCGATCGCCGTAATCCTCGTTCAATGCCGCACTGAAACCATCGAGCGCGCGCAGCGGAGCCCGCAAGTCGTGCGAAACCGAATAGCTGAATGCGTCCAGTTCCCGATTCGCGCCCTCGAGCTCGAGAATCCAGGCGCGGCGGTTCCGTGCGATCTCGACGTGCGTACGCACTCGAGCGAGCAGCTCCCTCGCCGAGAACGGTTTGATCAAATAGTCGTCCGCGCCTGCATCGAGTCCCTCGATCGCGGATTCTTCCCCAGCACGTGCGGAGAGCAAGATCACCGGCAGGAACCGCGTGCGCGTATCCGCGCGGATCGCACCGAGCAATCCGAAGCCGTCGAGATGCGGCATCATCACGTCGGTCAGTACGATGTCGGGCAAGGGTTGGGTTCGAGCGAGGGCGGCGAGCGCGTCTCGGCCGTCTTTCGCGATCGACACGTCATATCCCGGGCGCAGCAGCTCCGCGATGTACTCGCGCAGGTCCGGGTTGTCGTCCACGACCAACACGCGCGCCCGCGACGCGGTTCCCGTCTCCGTGGCTCTCGATGCTGGAACATCCATCATGATTTCCGGATCACGAGACCAGCGACTCGCCTCGACGGCATGCGCGAGGGCATCGCGCAGATCGTGGCCGCTGGCGGGCGATTTCGACACTGCCTCGCTCGGCAGGTGTTCGAATCCCTTGGGCAACCGAATTCGAAAGGTCGTGCCCCGCCCCAGCTCGCTCTCGACTCCGATCTGGCCTCCGTGCAGGGCCACGATCTCGTTCACGAGCGCAAGTCCGATCCCGGTCCCTTCGTGCGTCCGGCCCGTCGTACCCGCCACGCGATGAAAGCGCTCGAAGACGTGCGGTAACTCCGGTTCCGGGATCCCGACGCCCGTGTCGCTCACCTCCACCACGACCTGCTGGTCCGTTTCGTGCGTTCGAACGCGAATTTCGCCCGCAAGCGTGAATTTGAGGGCGTTCGAGATCAGGTTCGGAACCACCTTCTCCCACATGTCACGGTCGATCCACATCGGCTCCGAAAGCGGTGGGCAGTCGACGACCATGCGAATCCCGGCACTCGCCATCGCGGACTGGAACATGCCGGCGAGTTCGGCATTGAAGCCCGACAGATCGACCGGGGCGAAGCGAGCGCGCAGCTTGCCGGCTTCGAGCTTCGAGAAATCGAGCAGCGTGTTGACCAGCTTGAGCAGCCTGAGCGCATTGGCGTGTGCCAGCACCAGGCGGTCCCTCTGCGCGCCGACGAGGGGCGTATTCCGATCCGCGAGAGCGTCCTCGAGCGGGCCCAGCATGAGCGTCAGAGGCGTGCGGAACTCGTGACTCACGTTGCTGAAGAAGGCCGTCTTCGCGGCATCGAGCTCGCCGAGTCGCTCGTTCGCGGAGCGCAGCTCTCGATTCTTCGCATCGAGTTCGTGGCTTCGCCGGAGGACTTCGTGCTCCATCTCGCGCGTCCGCCCGCGCAGCTGCTCGCCCGCTTCGATCGTTCGCACGAGCTCCGTCACGTCCTCGACGCGGTGCAGGATGTACTGCACCTCGCCCGAGGCCGAGAGCACGGGGATGTTCTTCGGGCTCCAATGCTTGACCCGGTAGCTTCCATCGGGACCGGGGATGTCGTATTTCTGTACGGCCATCGTGTCCGGCTCGCGCGTATCGAGTACGCGCTCGAGGGATGCGCGCAGATTGCGCACGCCCGTCGCGTCGGGGTCGTCGGGGTTGTCGGGGAATAGCTCGAACAGTCCACGGCCGATGGAGTCGCGGGTGGTGTGCGTCTCTCGCAATCGGACCTCGGTCGCCCCCACGATGGTGAAGCGCGGGCGATCGGGCATGAGTACCAGGAGGAGGTCCGGGCTCTGCTCGAACAGGCGCTTGAAATCGAGCTCGAGAGACGACATGCAATGAACATAGCCCGACTGTCGAAGGGACAAGCAGGCGTCGCGTGGGCGTGTAGGAAGGTTCGGCATCCCTGATGCGCTCCGATGTGCGCATCGACTGAAGCCCTCAGGTCAGTGCGAGACTTCCATCGAGCCAGAGCATCTCCGCTTGCCCGGGCCCTGCAGCGCCGCTCAGGTCGACGGCCTCTCGAGCCCGTCCCGCCGGGCCGTGATCCGGAAGCCGAAACTCCCGATTCTCACGAGCGAAGCCTCGCAATCCCCTCCGCGCCATACCTTCACGCGGACTCGAGGCTCTCGGCTAGAATCCGCCAGCGGGGAAGCTCTTCGCCGAAGGCCGAGCCTTCGATCCATGCGACATTCATCCGGTCGCCCGCGGACGGGTCCGAGCTCGCTCCGTCCGGGATGTGGCTCAAGGCATTTGCGACGTGGACTGCCACCAGCGTCGACGTGGGCTGGACGCGCTCGGGATGATGGTGGTGAGTCACCGCCTCGACGATGGCCAACGGCAGCCCCCAGAGTCCGAGGAGGTAGCCGCCGACCTCGGCGTGGCTCACGCCGAGAACCTCCTGCTCGACGATCGGCATGGGCCGCCCCGATTCGATCCCGCTGCGAATCACTTCGGCGAATCGTTCGGGCATGCCCAACGCAAGTACGATCTTCCCGATGTCGTGTACGAGCGTGGCTGTGAACGCTTCGGAGGCCTGCCGCCCCTCGCTGAAGAGTCGGCCCGCGATTCGGGCTGCGAGGATCGAATGATCCTGCAGCGCATCCCGCGAGAAACCCGGAATCGTCGGGATCGCGTTCGCGCCGAACACTTCGGCGGTGAGCGCGAGGGATTTCAACAGATCGGACCCCAGATACATCACTGCGTCGTGCAAGGTGGCATGCCTCTGCGGGAGCCCGAAATAGGACGAATTGACGAGCTGGAGGATCTTGACTGCGATCGCAGGGTCCTCGTTGACGATCCTGGCCAGCTCGGAGAGGGTGACGTCGGCCTCTGCCGTCGCCCGCTCGAGTGCCATGTAGGTCCGAGGGAACGCGGGAAGACGGTCGAGCTGGCCGATCACACTGCGCAGGTCTTCGTCTGCGAGCAGGGCTTTCAGTCCGAGGGCGCGCTCGATCACGGTCTTGAGTACGTCCTTCTCGCAGGGCTTGCTCAAGAACTGGTGAGAGACGGGCAATACGCCCATCACCGCTTCACGCTCGGCATGACCCGAGAGGACGATCCGCGCGGTCATGGGGTACAGCTCCTTGACCCTGGTGAGCAGCGCGATTCCGTTGATTTCCGGCATGCGCATGTCCGAGACGACGACGTCGAACCGCCCCTTCTCGAGCTCCGCGAGCGCCTCTCGACCCCCGTTCGCGAAAACCATCTCCCACTCGTTGCGTTGCGCTCGAAGCAGGACCCTCAACCCGTCGAGTACCAGAGCGTCGTCATCGACGAACAGGATGCGATTCATCGATCGTGCCCCGCATTCGCCCCGTCCGACACTCCGGCGACGGCAGGTACCGGGCCCGCAGCTCGCGTACCGGGGTTGGGCAATCGGATCCGGAAGGTCGTTCCGTGTCCGGCTTCGCTCTCCATCTCGAGGGTCCCGCCATGCTTGTCGACGACGACGGCGTGTGCGATCGCGAGGCCCTGGCCGGTACCCGCCCCGACCGCCTTGGTCGTGAAGAAGGGGTCGAAGACCCTGGACTGGACCTCCGCCGGAATGCCCGGGCCATCATCCGAAATCGAGATGAGTGCCCAGCCCTCTTCCGCGACCGTTCGGACCACGATGCGGCCTTTCGGGTTCTCGTCCTGGCCGGCTTTCATCTCGGCGAGCGCCTGGGCGGCATTGACGATGATGTTCAGAACGACCTGGTTGAGCTCGGCCGCGAGGCAGGGGACCATTCCCAGGTCTTCATCGAATTCCGTGACCAGGTCGGCGACGTATTTCCACTCGTTCTGGGCCACCGTGATGGTGCTCTCGATCGCCCGATGAATGTCCGTCGGCTTCTTGTCCTCCGATCCGGGATGGGAGAACTCCTTCATGGCCCGCACGATCTTCGAGATCCGTGCCATCCCCTCGATGGCGCTGGCGCATGCGTGCGGCATGCCGTCGACCAGGTATTCGAGGTCGAGTTCCTTTTCGGTCGCGCGGATCTCGCTCAATAGCTCGGATGGAATCGGTCCCTTCTCCGCGGCGAGGCGAAGCGCGTCGTAGCTCTTCAAGATGCGTCCGAGATCGTCGACCGCCGACCTGAGGAAGGCGAGATTGTCCCCGACGTACTGGGAAGGCGTATTGATCTCGTGCGCAATGCCCGAAGCGAGTACGCCGATCGACTTCAGCTTCTGCGCCTGCGCCAGCTCCGCGGAACGTCGACGCACCGTCTCCTCGAGACCGTGATTGATCCGGGTCATCTCGACCGCGCTCCGTCGAAGGGCGAGCGATGCATGTACCAGAGTCGCGATCAAGAGTGTGGAGACCAGGACAAGCCCGATCTGCCACCGCCCGAGGGTCGCCACGATCGCCTCGCGCCGCTGCTCGTGGGCCGTGCGGAGCGAATCGATCGCGAGCGCGAGCGCAGGGTCGCAGATCTCGTCGACGAGCTCGCCGACGAGGGCCCCGTGCTCGAGCACGAACGCCACATGGGTCAAGTAGCTCGCGGACAATGGACGCCCGCTCGGATCGAAATGCGCCCGAAGCTCACGAACCCGATCCAGGATCAGGTCACGTCGTCGAACGTCGAAATTGACGAGATTCTCGAGCACATCCGCATGGACTGAAGCGAGCTCGGCACTGCCCGCACCGCCACGGGCCTCGAGGCGCGCGCCCGCCAGTGCTTCGGTCAGATAACGCTGGGAGTTTCGGACGACCGCCAGCTCGCGCTTGAATCGCTCGACGACTTCGATCCGGGACTTCGCGAGTTCCATCAGGGCAGAACGCCGTGGGCTCGGCATGGCTCCGAGCCATCCGGCGTCGCTCTCGCCCAGCAGATCACCCAGCTCGAGCGTCGCATGGGTCAATCGATCGTAGCTGGGCTCGATGCCGAGCCGGGCTGCGAGCGTCAGATGGGTGATGTCCGTCGCCAGCGAGCGGACACGAACGAGGCGATCGCGCTCCTGCAGACTTTGCGTGTACTCCCTCTGGCCATGGACGACGGCGAGGCCCGCCACGATCACGGCGGACGCGGTCAGCGCGAGCACCCAGGAGGAAAACGAACGCAGCGCACGCCTCATTCCGGCAGTCGACCCGTGAGTGATCGGAGAAACGAGACCAGCAGCGCGACGTCGTCCTCGGCCAGATCACGTCCGAGCTGATAAAGGCCCATCGTATGCACGGCCTCCTCGAGCGTCGCGGCCGAGCCGTCGTGGAAATAGGGAGCCGTCAACTCCACGTTGCGCAGGCTCGGGACCTTGAAGACGAATCGATCCTCCGGGCGACCCGTCACGTCGAAGCGGCCGAGCATGCCGGGTTCGCTGCTGTGATTCGCGGAAGGATCCACGAACACCCCGAATCTCTCGTACATGTTTCCGCCGAGATTCACTCCCTGGTGGCACGACACGCAGCCGAGACTCCGAAAACGCTCCCAACCTGCGCGCGCCTCGTGCGGCAGGGCCTTCTCGTCGCCGCACAGGTAGCGATCGAAGGGCGCGTCCGGTGTGATCAGTGAGCGTTCGAAGGTGGCGATCGCGGTCCGCACCGACTCGGGCGAGCGCGGGATTCCCAGGCTCTCGAAGCGTGCGACGTAGTCGGAGTCTCTCGCGAGCAGCGACTCCACGTGCTCCCAGTTCGATGCCATCTCCTTGGGGTGTTCGAGTGGCCCGCTGACCTGATCCTCCAGCGTCGCGGCTCGTCCGTTCCAGAAGTAGCGGAAGTCGAAGGCACGATTCAGGACGCTCGGTGCGTTCACCGAGCCCGACGCCCCGCCCACTCCGATCGATGTCGGACGCCCGTCGTCTCCACCCTGCGCGAGCACGTGACAGCTCGCGCATGCGATCGTGCCGTCTCTCGAAAGCCGGGGGTCGTGGAACAGCTTCCGTCCGAGTGCGACCAGCCCGGGATCGAATTTGTGTCTCCCGGGAATGGCTCTGACCGCGAGCGAGCGGTCGGGCTCCGCGCAGGCGCTCACGAACGAATCGGATGACGCACCCGCCGCCGAGTCGGCGATTGCCTGGAAGACCAGTACAGCACACGCGATCGAGGCGAAGAGGAGTCGAGTCACGTCAGCCAGATCGACCGAACCGCAAACCGTCGCAATCCGGAGAACTGCCTATCCGACACTATCGGGGGTCATCACTTCGAAGTGCAGGCCGTATCTGATCATCGAGAGATCCCGAGGGTGACCCGTCTCCTTCCCTCGGAGGACCACCAGGGGCGAAGCGTTGCCTGCTCACTCCGCTGATGGGCTCGTCCCCCAGGATCTCTCGACCGGCGCGTAGCGAGCGAGGTCGCGACGTGACGCGTGCGATCCGACAGACCCGAGCCGCCGAAAGCGTTTCCGGGTGGGGCCCCCGCTCCGTCGGGACTCGATGGCGGAAGAACTCCGACGGTCTCTCTCGGACGATCTGCTGGAGCTCGAGAGCACGCGGTATCCCGATCGGACTCCAGCCGAGCATCCGCAGTTCGAGCATGCCAGGGACCCGTCCGATCCCGCCCTCCGAAAAGCGGATCCCGAAGTTCAGGAGGTATCCCGGAATCCCGTTGGAGGCGCTGAGCTCCATGCCGGAGCCGTATGCGAGCAGGGTCGGCAAACGCTGCCAACGATTGGTGTACGTGGAAATCGGTCGCTTCACCGGCTCTCGAACGGCTCTGCCACGATCATGGTCGCGACATCCCGAACGAGCGACTTCGCTTCACGAGCTCCGTTCGGCTAGCGTGCTCGTCGAACGCATGCATTCGAAGCCTCTCCGCCGGCGAGATGCAGAACGGGCGAAAAGCGATCCGATACTCCTGCCTCGCCGATTGCTAAACGGCTGCCTGGCTGCTAGTCAAACGAGACCGCCAGACGAAATCGACGAATCGTCGCGCACGCGGGCCGTCGGGGCCGGACCTCGGGTCTGAGGCTTTGAATGGATGAAGAGCTCGTCTACCCCGGGAACCTCGCGATGCGCGCGCTGCTCGATGCGGCGCCGGATGCCCTGGTCTGTGTGGATGTCGCCGGGCGAATCGTCCTTGCGAACGTGCAGACGGAGGTGCTCTTCGGCTATCGGCGTGAGGAGATCCTGGGTCAGTCGATCGAGGTCCTCGTGCCGGACCGGTTTCGTGTCGAACACCTCGCCCAGCGTGCCGCCTACACTGCCGATCCCCGCACTCGCTCCATGGGTGCGGGTCTCGACCTCTACGCCCGACGGAAGGACGGGACCGAGTTCGCGGTCGAGATCAGCCTGGCTGCATTGGAGGTTCGCGGTACGCGACTGGTGACTGCGGCCATTCGCGACGTGACCTCCCGCAGGCGTGCGGACGGGATGTTCCGCAGCCTCCTCGAGTCCGCGCCGGATGCCATGGTGATCGTGAATCGATACGGCACCATCACGCTCGTCAATGCCCAGACCGAGAAGCTATTCGGGTACCACCGCGACGAACTCCTGGGAACGACGGTCGAAAAGCTCGTTCCGCCGCGGTTTCGCGCCGACCATCCGGCGCATCGAGCCGGCTATTTCCGAGGTCCCAAGGCGCGCGGAATGGGGACGGGGCTAGAGCTCTACGGCATTCGCAAGGATGACACCGAGTTCCCGATCGAGATCAGCCTGAGCCCCCTCGAGACCGAGGACGGAATCCTCGTGTCGAGCGCGATCCGCGACATCAGTGTTCGCAAGGCGGCGGAATCCAAGTTTCGTGGCCTGCTGGAGGCTGCCCCCGACGCCGTCGTGATCGTCGAAGGGGATGGACGGGTGTTGCTCGTCAACGCGCAGACCGAGCGTCTCTTCGGTTATCTCCGCCACGAGCTGATCGGACAGTGGGTAGAGCTCCTCGTACCCGACCGCTTTCGCCAACGCCACATCGGCCACCGGACGCAGTATTTCCTCGACCCGAAGGTTCGAGCGATGGGATCGGGTCTGGATCTGCAAGGCCTGCGGCGAGATGGAAGCGAGTTTCCGATCGAAATCAGTCTGAGCCCGCTCGAAACGGAGGAGGGCATTCTCGTCTCCGCCGCGATTCGCGACATCACCGATCGGAAGATCGCGGAACGGGCGATGTTGGCAGCTCGTGAATCGACCGAGAACGCCAACCGCGAGCTCGAGGCCTTCAGCTATTCCGTCGCACACGACCTGCGGACCCCGCTCCGGAGCATCGATGGTTTCAGTCATGCTCTGCTCGAGGATTACGAGGCGCTGCTCGACGACACGGGCAAGAACTACCTTCGGATGGTCCGCACCTCGGCGCAGCAGATGGGACAGCTGATCGACAGCCTGCTGGTGCTGGCGAGGGTGACGCGAACGGAACTCGATCGAACGGTGGTGGACCTCTCCGCCATGGCGCGTGCCTCGCTGGAACGCCTTCGGAGCCTCCATCCCGAACGTCTGGTGGACTGCATCGTGATGGACTCGCGCCCCGCGAGCGGAGATGCGCGACTGCTCGGCGCCATGCTCGACAACCTGCTGCAGAACGCCTGGAAATTCACGAGCAAGAAGAGCAGCGCGAGAATCCAGTTCGGTAGCATCGAAGAAAGCGGCGAAACCCGCTACTTCGTGCGCGACGACGGTGCCGGATTCGACATGGCCCACGCGCCCAAGCTCTTCGGGGTCTTCCAACGTCTCCACAACAGCACCGAGTTCGAAGGAACCGGAATCGGATTGGCCACCGTCCAACGTATCGTCCAGAGGCACGGCGGGCGGATCTGGGCGGAGGGAGAGGTCGATCGGGGCGCTACTTTCCATTTCACGCTTTCATCAGGGGTGCCACAATGAACCCGATCATCCTGCTCGTCGAAGATGCGGCGAGCGACGAGCTGCTCGCGCTTCGCGCTCTCGAGAGGGCACACATTGCGAATGAGGTCGTCGTGGTCCGAGATGGGGAGGAAGCCCTCGACTATCTCTTCGGTCGCAATGCGTACGCGAACCGCGACCTCGGTGTGCTCCCGCAGCTCGTGCTGCTCGATTTGAACCTTCCGAAGATCGGAGGCCTCGACGTGCTTCGGGCCATCCGCGCCGACTCCCGAACGCGCCTCCTTCCGGTGGTCATCCTCACCTCGTCGAGCGAGGATCGCGACGTGCTCGACGGCTACGGCCTGGGCGCCAACAGCTACGTCGTGAAGCCGGTCGATTTCGTCCAGTTCTCGGACGCAGTTCGGCAACTGGGTCTGTATTGGCTGGTTCTCAACCACCGGATCCCGATGGGCTGAAGCGAGGCCTCCCGCAGACCGAGTCGATGACGACTTCGATTCGAGGGAAGGGATCGGCCATCGCGCGGGCCAGGCACTCGTCCGGATCGATGCCGGCCAGCTGCGTCGCGATGGCGGGCGACTCGTCGATGGACGCGAGTCGTCATCTTCGCAGGCGTCGACCGCGGGGCGCCGGCGACTCATCGTCGGGTCGGTCGCATCAGACGGATTCAAGGACGCTGGGCAGGACGAATCGGAATGTCGTTCCCACGCCCGACGTACTCTCGAACCCCATCGAGCCGCCGTGCTTGTTGGTGATGATGCCGTGGCAGATCGAGAGCCCCAGGCCGGTGCCCTGACCGATCGCCTTCGTCGTGAAGAACTGCTCGAAGATGCGCGGTTTGATCGCGTCCGCGATCCCGACTCCGTCGTCCTCGACCTCGACGGTCACGCTCGTTCCATCCGTACGCGACCTCACCGTGATCCGTCCCGAACCATCGTTCTTCTCCCTGATCGCCTGTGCCGCGTTGACCACGAGATTCAGAACGACCTGGCCGAGATCCTGCGCGAAGCCTTGAACGATCGGCGACCCGTCGTCCAGCTGCTCCTCGATTTCGGCGATGGACATCCATTCGTTCCGACAGACCGTGATCGCGTTGCGAATGACCAGATTGATGTCGACGGAGGATGGCTCGACCGGATCTGCGTGCGAAAAATCCTTCAACGCCGAGACGATCCGGGCGATCCGATCCACACCCTCGATCGCCTGTGCGAGCGCGACGGGGCACTCATCGCGAAGGTAGTCGAGATCCACCTCGGACCGAACCGTCTCGAGGTTCTTCAGGTCGACCTCGATCTGCTCGTCGTCGACACGATGCGTCAGTGCGATCGCCGCATCCGCCAGCGTCTCGAAGCCTGCGAACGCCTCGCGCAGGAATCGCAGGTTGTCGCCGACGAACTGCGTCGGCGTGTTGATCTCATGGGCGATTCCGGCGGCCAGTCGTCCGACGGACTCGAGCTTCTGCGCGTGGAGCAGCTCGTGCTCCAGCCGTCGGTAGTCGGTCAGGTCCGACGCGATGCCGACGATCCGGCAGACTCCATCCTGCTCGTCGCGGATGGGGAACGTACGAGCCCGGATCCAGCGGGTTGCTCCGTCCGACCGCACGATCCGATAGGACTCGTCGAAATCTCCTCGGCGGTATTTCAGCTGAGCCTCCGCGACGACTCTCGGACGGTCTTCGGGATGGATCGATTTCCACCAGTCGCTCGCGTCGTCGTAGAGCTCGTTCCAGGGTCGACCCCAGATCCCCTCGAAGGCCGGGCTGACGTAGATGAGCCGGCTCGACCGGACGTCTTCGATCCAGAAGACTTCATCGATGTTCTCCGCGATCTGACGAAAGCGCTCCTCGTTCTCCTTCAGGGTCGCTTCGGCACGCCTGCGCTCCGTCACGTCGACGGCCGTGATCAGGACGAACCGGCGGCCGTCGGCCTCGAATGGCACGAGAGTGATCTCCGCGGGAAACTCGCTTCCGTCTCGTCTCCGGCACGAGGCCTCGCGCTCTTCGCTCGCAGTGGCGCTGCGCGGTGCGTCCTCGGAGCTCGCGACCCGGGCCAGGGAAACGAAATGCAACGACTCTGGAAGCAACAGATCGATCGGTCGACCGATCAATTCGCTGCTGGAGTACCCGAATGCGCGTTCCGCGCTGGCGTTGACCTGGGTGATTCGGCTCTCGTCATTCAGCATCATCACGGGATGAAGCGTGGCGTCCATGACCAACTTGAGGCGGTCACGAGCTTCGTCGCGCTCGATGGCGAGGGCGCGACTCTGTCGCTTCGCTTCTCGACGTTCGGCGCGATCGCGCGCGGCCCCGAGCTCGCGCTCGATGGCGGTCGGTAGACGCGTGAGGCCATCCTTGAGAATGAAGTCGTGGGCTCCTTCGCGCAGACAGGTCACCGCGGCGACTTCACCCACCTTGCCCGAGACGATGATGAAGGGCAGGTCCAGACCCGACGCCTTGAACGTGGCGAGCGCCGCCGCAGCTCCGAAGCCCGGAACCTGATAGTCGGAGATCACCAGATCCCAGGGCTGGGACACGAGCGCGACGCCCATCTCCTCCCTGGTCTCGACGCGCCGGGAGTCCACGACGTATCCAGCACCCGTGAGGGTTCGGAGTATGATCAGATGATCATCCTCCGAGTCCTCGACGATCAGGATTCGCAACTCGCGCTGCATGACGATTCCCCCGGTTCGCTGCGGGCCGAGCGTCTAGGACGATTCGACGGCCCGAACGACCACACGGATCGGCTCCTTGACGCCGACGTTGGAGGCGAAATTCCGCAGCCGCTCGCATAGTCCCACGGACGTCTCCTGTCCTGCCGCGACGAGCAGACGACCGGTCCCGTCGAGCACCGCTTCCAGCAGCACCATCCCGGAAATCAGTTCCGAGACGCTCACGAGTTGGATTTCCCCTCCGAGATTCGCGCTCGAGTTGAGGACGGTTTCCAGGACCGCCAGAACCGCCGGATCGTACCGGCCCGTTCGCCGTCGGAGGACTTCGATCTCCGCACTCGGCACCAGCTCGCGAGAGTCGATTGCACCGAGATCGATCACCGCCTTCAGGATCCGCGACCCGAGCGGGATCTCGATCTCGCCCTCGCTGGCCCCGGTCCCAGTCGCGCCGTCGGCGAACGCCCTGCCTTGATGGCGCAGGATCAATTGCACCTCCTCGAGGCGGGGAATCTGCTCGATCAGACGAACGGCCACCTCGGGAAGGCGATCGACCATCTTCTGCTCTTTGTCCGTCAGTTCATCGCCCGATCGCAGGCTCGCTACGACCTCGTTCGGCAGACTGACGTGGGCTACCTGGGAGACCATCGCGGCCAACTCGACCTTCCACCGGTCGACGCCCCCCATCGCCTCGGCGACGTCTCCGGCGAGCTTCTTGAGTCGGGACACACGACCGAAGGCCGATGGACTCGTGATCGCGAGGACCTCCGTCAGCATGTTCACGCTACCGTGGAGCGTGCGTTCGAGCAGGACGCGCTCGGCCGTGACGAGTCGATGGTGCTCACAGGCGGCCTCGATCGCCGAGACGAGCACGAGCGATGGACAGGGCTTCGTCAGGAATCGGAAGATGTTGCCTTCGTTGACTGCGGCCATCGCTGCAGACACGTCGGCGTTGCCTGTCAGCAGGATTCTCGTCGAGTCGGGTGCGATCGCGCGAACGCGCGTGAGAAAATCGATCCCGTCCATCTCCGGCATTCGGAGATCCGATACGACTACCGCGAAGGCCTGCGGCGTTTCGCTGATCGCACGGAGTCCGGCTTCGCCGCCGAGCTCGGTTCTCACCTCGAACTGCTTGCGCAGATTTCGCCGGAATCCCGCGAGCAGATTCGCATCATCGTCCACGAAGAGAATCGGCAGCAGCTCATCCGTCATGTCGGTACCACCCCTTCGCTCGAGGTCAGGTCGGATTCGACCGCTGCAATCCATCCGGGCAAGCACTCCCAGACTCCGGCCGCCCTCAGGTGGTCTTCGTCGAGTCGACGTTCCCATGCGAAAGGCGCGCCCCGATCGCGGAGGCACTTCTCGACGATCGCGCTGGCCGCATGAACCGCAGTGAGCTCGAAGAATGCGGAAGTGGTCGCGGTTCCGGGGCGGTCGTGATAAGCCGAGATCTCGACGATGGGGTAGGGCAGACCCCAGACGCCCAGGAGATAGGCACCGATCATCTCGTGGCCGACCCCGAACTTCTCCCGTTCGAGCTCCGCGAGGGTTTCGGGGCCCGCAGTCGCTCGGCCCAGGACGCCGACGTATTCGTCGGAGAATTCACTGGCGAGCACCAGCATTCCGACGTCGTGCAGCACGCCGGCCGTGAATGCCAGATCTGCGGAGCGCTTCTCCTTGCAGAGGCGTCGCGCGACCTTTGCCGTCCACGCCGAGCGGATCTGGAGCGCGTCGAAGAAGACTTCCAGCTCCTCGGAGCAATGCGCAGGCGGCCGAAAGACTTCCGCGGAAAGGGCCAGATCCCGAACCGTGTCGAGTCCCAGGAAACTGATCGCGTGCTCCACGTCGTCGATGCGTTGCTGGAGCCCGAAGAAGGCGGAATTCACGAGCTGCAGCACCTTCGCGACCATGGCGGAGTCCCGCTCGATGATCTGGGAGATGCGCCGAACGTCGACCTGAGGATCGGCGAGCGCCCGGAGAATGGACGCGAAGGTCGCTGGGCGCGACGGTAGCTCCGTGATCCCGCCGACGAGCCCCTGAACGACGGAATCCTCGACGATCCGGCGGAGGTCCATCGCACGCCGGACGACCTGGTCGA
>CAUJGH010000062.1 GCA_963169575.1 Myxococcota bacterium
CGGCCTCGCGCAGGAAGTCGGCCAGCCGGTCGAGCATCGCGGTCGGGAGACTCGCGAATTGCGAATGGGCGGCGATCGCGGCCGGGAGCGTCGCGGCCGAGCCGTCGTGGAGATAGGGCGGGCTCGCCCAGACGCCGAGCAGGCCCGGCGTATCGAAGCCGTCGAGGGGCTCGCCGAGGCGCTGACCGCTCTCGGCGTCGATCGTGCCGACGTCGTGGCGCGGGTGCGCCGGCGAGTCGGTCAGCTCGGGTACGGCATGACAATCGAGGCAGCCCTGGTCGGCGAAGGCTCGGCGTCCCTCCTGCGCGGCGGCGCTCAGGGACGCGGCGCTCGGGCGGAACGGACTCTCCGCCTCGCGGGTCAGCGAGGCGACGTAGGCAGCGAGTGCATCGAGATCGGCCGAGAGTCCGGCCTTCGGGGGGCCGAGCGGGTCGGTGGTCGCCAGGAACTCGGTGTTCGTGAGCAGTCCCAGGCCGAGGTTGAGCGCGCGGATCTGGCCTTCGAAGTCCTGGATCTCGTCGAAATTGCCAGTCCAGTGGGGACGACCGTGCCCGCTGCCCTTGCTGCGCAGGTCGATCGTGTTGCGCAGCCCCTCGCCGAAGGCGCCGAGGTCCCAGACGCGGCCGTCGCTGTCGCCCTCGTGATGGCAGCTCGCGCAGCTCATGTAGTTGTCGAGGGCGAGGCGGTCGTCGCGGGCGTCGTAGAACAGCTGCTTGCCCAGGCGGAGCGTCGACGGGAGCGCCTCGTTCGCCACGACGTCGATGGGCGGCAGCACGTTCGCGTTCGGCAGGTGGGTCTCGAGCATCGCCGTCAGGTCGAAGCGGGAGATCGTGCCGTCCATGAAGTCGTGGACGTAGGCGAGGGCGCCGTCGCTCGAGAGCGCGACGCTCTGCGGAGCGCGGCCTGTCGGCAGGCGCATCAACTGGAATCCGCCGAGCGTGTCGTAGACGGCGAGCTCGCGGCTCGTCTCGAGGGTCACGAAGAGATAGCGGTCGTCGCCCGAGAGCGCGGCGCCGGTCGCGAGGCTCGCATTGTCGTGATCGACGCGGAAGCCCGGATCTTCGCTCTCGCTGGCCAGCAGGATGCGGGCCGTCTGGGCGCGGACGGTCGATTCGAAGGTCATGCCCGAGACGCCCCGCAAGGCGCCCGCGCGGACATTGTCCTTCTTGCTCGGGACGAAGGCGGCGACCCCTCCGAAGTCGACGACCGCGGGACCGACGTAGTTGGGCAGGCCCGGGCCCTGGCTCTCGGTCTGGCCCCGGTCGTCATGGGGCAGGGCGATCGTGTTCGTCCAGGAAAGCGTCGCCCTGTCGACCACGAAGATCTGGCCGGCCCCCTGCGAAACGTCGACGGTGGTCGTGCTCTCGCCGGGGACGGGCGGCGTGATGAAATTGCTGACGAGCAGCTTCGCGTCGTCGTGGGTGATCGAGAGATGGCGCGGCCGACCGGCGAGGCCGACGGAGCCGAGCAGGGCGCCGCTGCCAGCAGCGCGCTGCTCGAGCCGGGCGAGCGCCTCGAAGACGACGTAGTAGGTCGAACCGTCCTCTTCGAAGACGAGTCCGTGGGGCTCGGAGCCGCGGGCCAATGGGCGGGTATCGATGACGGAGAAGCTCGCGGCGTCGATCACGCTGATCGAGGCACTGCCTTTGTTGACGACGTAGATGCGGGGCTGGCCGGGTTGGCGGGCGATCGACCACGGGCGGTCGCCGACGGGGATCTCGGCGAGGACCGCGCCGGCGGCGCTCGAGACGCTGACCGTGTCGTCATCGGGGTTCACGTTCCAGATGCGGTCGTCGCCGCTGCTCGTCTCGACGATCAGGGTCGAGGAGTGGCGGGGGGCCGTCGGCAGCGCGGTGATCGCGTTCGGGATCGCGATCGGGATCGAGGCCGTCGACGCGAGGCGGGCCGTCGGGGTCGGATGGTCGGCCCCCGTCTGGTCGTCGAGGACTTCCCACGTCGTCCCGTCGATCGACGCCTGGAGGGTCCAGCGCACGGGATCACGCTCGGGGGCGTCGTTGGCGGTCGTGATCGAGTAGGCATCGATCTCGACCGGCACGCCGAAGTCGTAGACGAGATCGCCGCGATTGTAGTCGAGCCATTTCGTCGCCGGGTTCGCGTCGTCCGCCCGGAGCGGCTCTTCCCCGACCGGGTTGTTGCCGCCGGGATTCGTGACGGCGAGGGCATGCTGACGGACGCCTCCCCGGAAGAGCGCGAGCTCGGCGAGCTGCACGCTATTCGCCGTCGCGTCGTCGCGCAGCTTCGTCGGATGGAAGCGGTAGTAGCGGTAGCCGGGGGCTGGAGCCGGGAGCAGCCGCGCCTCCGCCCAGTCGGCGTGGTCGCCGCAGGTCGATCCGAGGGAATGGACACGCAGCGCGAGGAGCCCGGCGCCGGTGACGTCGAGGTCGAGCAGCTGGGACGGGGTCGCCGCGACGAAGGGCCCGCTGGTCGCGCGGACGATGCCGTCGACCGCGACCTCGAACTGGATCTCGCCGCAGAGTCCGTCCCGCGCATCGTCGAGGCCGATGCGCGCCCGGAAGCGGTCGTACGCGCCGGCGAGATCGAGGGTGATTTCGGAGAAGGCGTGGGCGCCGACGCCCTTCGGATAGGTCATCCCGTCGAGGCGCAGGGGACCGCCGTCTCCGGCCGCGGCCTCGCCGTTGCTCCGATCGCGCTCGGCCGGCCCCCAGCCGTTGGTCTCGGACGCCCAGGGCAGGTCCGAGACGTAGACGGCGCCGGGCTCCGGCGCGGGCGGGAGCTCGCGCACGACCTGGATCGTCTCCGCGATCGAGGGCGTCCCGTCGTCGTCGAGTGCGAAGAGGA
>CAUJGH010000063.1 GCA_963169575.1 Myxococcota bacterium
CCTCGGAGGCCGACTCCTTCAAGGTCCGTCGCGGCAAGGTCGGCGGATTCGCGGACTACTTCGCCGCGGAACAGCAGAAGAGGCTCGACGAGCTCGTCCGGGCGCATCTGTCCGGCGGCGCATCCGGAGGGGCATCCTCCAGCGCTTCCGGTGGCGCGACCGGCGGCGCCGCCCGTCCGGACGCCTGAAAGACCCGATTCATCCGACCGCCCCGTCGGCTGCGAGACCCGCCGCCCGACCGCGATCGACGAGGAGACAGACCCATGGCCCTTTTCGAAGCTCTTCCCTCCCAGGACGGCCGCCGCCGCTACGACGTCAAGAGCCCCGTGACGCTCGAGTCGATCGGCCAGTTCGAATGCGCGACGCCCGAGGAGGTCCGCGCCGCCGTCGCACGGGGGCGCAAGGCGCAGCAGGAGTGGGCGACGCGCTCGTTCGAGGAGCGCGCCGAGGTCCTCTGGCGCCTCGTCGATCAATTCGTCGCCCGCCAGGAAGACATCATCGACGTCGTCATCAAGGAGACGGGCAAGCCGCGTAACGAGGCGGTCAGCATGGAGGTCCTCGCGCCCTGCATGCAGATCTCGCATTATGCGAAGCGGGCCGCGGGCTATTTGAAGACCATCCGGAAGCGCCCGAGCGGCGTCATGCGCTTCTCGAAGAAGATCACGCTCGTCTATCAACCGCTCGGCGTCGTCGGTCTCATCACGCCCTGGAACGGGCCCGTCGCCCTCGCGGCGAATCCCCTCGCGCAGGCGCTGATGGCGGGCAATGCCGTCGTCCACAAGCCGAGCGAGGTGACCCCGTTCTCGGCCGTGCTGCTGCAGGAGATGACGATCGCCGCCGGCTTCCCCCCGGATCTCTATCAGGTCATCCAGGGCGACGGCCAGACCGGCGCCGCGCTGATCGAGGCCGGCGTCGACAAGGTCTCGTTCACCGGCAGCGTCGCCACGGGCCGCAAGGTCGGAGAAGCCTGCGGTCGGAACCTCATCCCCGTGACCCTCGAGCTCGGCGGCAAGGACGCGATGATCGTCTGCCGCGACGCCGACCTCGACCGCGCGGCGGACGGCGCGGTGCGCGGCTCGTGCTTCAACACGGGCCATTACTGCTGCGGGACCGAGCGCGTCTACGTCCCCGAGGCCATCTACGAGCCCTTCGTCGAGAAGGTCGTCGCCCATGCGAAGGCCCTCAAGCAGACCGACAAGGGCGAGGGCGACGTCGGCGCGATCTTCTGGGACAAGCAGATGGACATCATCGAGGCCCACATGGCCGACGCGAAGGCGAGGGGCGCGAAGATCCTCGTCGGCGGCGAACGCAACCGCGCGCTCTCCGGCTACTTCTTCCCGCCGACCGTCGTCGTCGACGTCGACCACGAGATGGACCTGATGCGCCACGAGACCTTCGGCCCGATCGTCGCGATCCAGAAGGTCCGCGACGAAGAAGAGGCGCTCCGGCTCGCGAACGACTCCGACTACGGCCTCTCCGGCAATGTCTGGACGAAGGATCTCGCCCGCGGCGAAGCGCTCGCCGCACGCATGCAGACCGGCAGCGTCAGCGTCAACGACATCGCCGTCACCTACGGCATCGCCGAGGCGCCCTTCGGCGGCCTCAAGGCGAGCGGCGTCGGCCAGGTCAACGGCGAGATCGGCATCCGCGGGTATTGCCATCTGCATCCGATCATCACGGACACGACGAAGAAGGCGCAGGGCGGCTACCCGTACACGCTCGAGTCGGCGGCGGGGCTGCAGAAGATCGTGAAGAGCGTGTTCGGGAATCGGTGGCTGCGGAAGATGTTCGTCTAGGGGCGGAGCGCGTCTTCGAGAAGGCGCATCTCGGGCCGGTCATGCGTCGAGAACGATTCAGTGGCCTCGACGTCGACCGGCCCCGATGACCGCAAGCCCGAGGCCGAGCAGGAGGCCCGTCCCCGGTTCGGGGATGACGGCGATCCAGGCTTCGGTGAATCCGTCCGGGTTGATGCCCATCCCGATGATCGTTCGTCCGTCGGCGGAAATGTCCTCGGCGCTCTGGAGCGTCCAGCCGTCGAGGTCGACGCCCAGAGCGCTCAGCACGATCTCCAGATCGCGCATGCCATGATCCTCATCCCAGATGAAGGCTTCGAATCCCGAAGCCGCGGCGCTGAAGCCCACGACGATCGAGCCGTCCTCAGAAACCGCGGCGGCACGGCTCCGAAAGTCGCCGCCCGGCCGATCGCCGAGTCCGCGCAATCCGTTCTGGGCATCCCAGATGAAGGCTTCGTACCCCGACGCTGAGGCGCTTTCCCCGACGACCGTCGCCCCGTCCGCCGATACGCCGGTCGCCATGCTGTAATCGTCCCCACCCGGCAGATCGCCGAGTCCTCGCAATCCTTGCTCGGCGTCCCAGATGAACGCTTCCGCGGCAATCTCGATATCGCCCGAGCCCACGATGACGGAGCCATCTGCCGAGACGTCGTTGGCACTCACAGGGTAGAGGCTCGTGCCGTCGTACGGATCCGGTTGGAAGTCGCGCATTCCGTTCGAGGCGTCCCAGACGAAGGCCGTGGTTCGCCAGGAGGATTGACTCCCGTTGACCAGCGCGAAGCTGTTGCCGACGATGATCGAGCCATCCGCGGAGGCCGCCAAGGCGGAACCCGTCCCGTCTCCACCCGGCAGGAACCCGAGCCTCTGCATTCCGTGGACCTCGTCCCAGCGGACGGCCTCGAATTCAGAGCTCGATTCCGTGACCCCCACGACCGTCGATCCGTCGCCCGAAATATCCACGGCGATGATGTCGACGTCTCCACCGGGGAGATCGCCGAGGCGACGCATCCCCTGCGTGGCGTTCCAGATGAAGGCCTCGGAGCGCGACGCCGAGCGGCTCGAGCCGACGACCGTCGTGCCGTCGGCAGAAATGGCTCTGGCAAAGCTCTGGAAGTCACCGCCGGGCAGGTCGCCGAGGCCGGTGAAGAAGGCGGCTTGGGAGGGCGTGGCCGAGCAGAGCAGTGATAGGGAAGCGATCCACAGAGCGACGCCGGATGAGCTCTTCACGATCTTCATGGAAGTACCGCCTCCCCTTCTGGTCCCCCCGCGCCCTATCGCGCTGGCTCCGCCTCTTCATAGGCATATCCCGCGAAGTCGAAGGTCGCCTGGTCGAAGATTCCCCGATGCTCGTAACCGACCGGATAGGGATCTTGCCCACCGGACAGGCAGCGCACCAGATCGCCGACGAGCTCGGCCGAAGTGACATGGCCGTACGCGCCCGCCTTGGGAAAATAATCGGCGCAGGCGTCCGCCGGATGCACCGCCCCGAGCACGGCATAGCGGTCCTGCACGAAGAATTCGGTGAGGCTGCCATCCGCGGGCGGGTCCGAAAGGCTCAGGCCATGATCGCCGAAGGCGAGGATGATGGCGTTCGGGTCGGTCTTCTCGATCTCCGCCTGCACGCGCCGCAGATTTTCGGCCGCCTGCGCCAGAAACGCCTTCGAGCTTTCGGCAAACGGCTTCACCTTCTCGGGATCGGGT
>CAUJGH010000064.1 GCA_963169575.1 Myxococcota bacterium
GCGTCTTCCTTGGCTGCGGATTTCGCGTCGGTCGGCTTCGCCTTTTCGGTGTCCGAAGGCTTCGTCTTCTCCTTCGCCCCGTTCCCGTTCCCGTTCCGGGCAGCGGCCTCGGCCTCCTCCTCCTCGCGCTCCTTCATGAACTCCCCGAGATGGATGACGTCGTCTTCCTGCGCCCGCTTCGCGAGCTTCTCGTTGATCTCCTTGAACTCGGCGTCGTCCGAGATGCGGGCGGCCGAGCGCCGCTGGAGCTCATCGAGCAGGTTCGAGTCGATCGGCTTCCAATCGCCGTTCGGGACGTTCGAGACCCGGCCGAGGACGCCGAGGAAGGGGGGAATGACCTGGGATTCGAGCGAGTAGGGCGTGTAGCGCTCGCCGAGATCGTCCGTCGCGAAGAGCGAAGGCAGGACCACGTCGGCGGCGACGCCGTCGTGCTGGGTCGACGCGCCGCCGGGCCGGAAGAAGAGCGCGGTCGTGACCTTGATGGCGCCGAGCCGACCGGGCTGATGCACGAAGCTCTGGACGGTGCCCTTCCCGAAGGTGTGGTCGTCGCCGACGATCACGGCGCGTCCGTAGTCCTTCATCGCGCCGGCGACGATCTCGGAGGCGGAGGCGGTGATGCGCGAGGTCAGGATGACGAGAGGGCCGGACCAGGCGATGTCCGCATCCTGGTCGGCGAGCACCTGGACGTCGGAGAAGACGTCCTTGACTGCGACGACGCCGCCCTGGCGGATGAAGAGCCCGGCGATCTCGACCGAGCTCTCGAGCTTGCCGCCGCCGTTGCGCGAGAGGTCGAGCAGCAGGCCGTCGGCCTTGGCTTCCTGGACCTGGCGCAGAAGGTCGCGCACGTCGCGGCTGCTCTGGCGCTTGCTCGGATCCTGATCGCCGTAGAAGGTCGGCAGGTCGAGGACGGCGAGCTTGCGCTTCTTGCCGCCGATTTCGACATCCTGGAATTCGAGCGTCGCCGCCGCGTCCTCGATCGTGACCTCGGCCCGCTCGATCTCGACGTCGAAGCGGCTCGTCTCGTCCGACTGGCGCAGGACCGTCAGCTTCACCTTCGTGCCGCGCTTGCCGCGGATCATCGCGACGACGTCGCGCAGCGGCAGGTCGATGATGTCGACCGGCGGCTCGCCCTGCTGGGACACGGCGATGATCTTGTCGCCGGGCTCGAGCACGCCGAGCTTGTCCGTCGCGCCGCCCGGGATCACCCGCTCGACGATCGAGTAGCCGTCCTTCGAGGACAGCGCGACGCCGATCCCGTCGAGGGAGAGGCTCATCTGGATCTCGAAGTCTTCGACGGCTTCGGGGGTGTAGTAGGTCGAATGGGGATCGAGAGCGCTGGCGAAGGCGTTCAGGAACTCCGCGTAGGTATCGCGGGGCTCGACTTCCTTGACCTGCTTCGTCATCAGCTCGTAGCGATGGATCAGGCGCTCCTTCGCCTTCGGCAGGTCCATGTCGCTCGAGAGGTAGTTCGAGATCTGGAAATGGACGAGGCGATGGATCAGGTCCTTGCGGCCTGCTTCGTCCGCCGGATGCCCGCGCTTTTCGGGATCGAGGATCAGGCGCACGTCGGGGTCGACGGCGTAGTCGGGCCGCGACACGAACTCGCGGACGTCCTTCTCCATCCGCTCGTAGCGCTTCGCGAGATCGGTCTGGATGTCGTCGAGGATCTGGCACTCGCCGTTCTGGACGGAGAAGAAAACGCCCTGGAGACGGGCACGCAGGCGCGTCACCTCGCCGGTCAGGAAGAGCGTCTTCGAGGGATCGATGCGCTCGATGTAGGCATCGATGGCGCGTTCGCGTAGCTGGGGGTTCAGGGCGCGGAAGCTGATGTGGCGCTTCAGCAGATTCTGGATGAGCTCCCAGCTGCGCGGGCAGTCGAGCTCGGGCGGCGTGAACATCTGGGCCCCGGAGGGCCCGGCGAATGCGATCCCGAGCAGCGCCGCGATCGCCGCGCTCCGGGCGTATCGGGCGATCCGGCGGCGGACCGCCGAAGGGCGGGCGGGGGTCGAGATCCAACCGGCACGGACGAAGCTTTCGCGCATCATTCCTCCCATCATAGAGACCAGCGCAGGCAACGTCAGGTTCACCGGCGGATCGACAGCCGATTTCCATTCGGCACCCGGGCGCGGCGAGCTGAGCCCCGCAGAGACAAGCTACGCTCGGCCGCCCGAAAACACGGGCGCGGCTCTGCCCCGGGCGCAAGCCGCACGCAACCGCGAGACGGCGAGGGCTTCGACGACTTTCGACGTCCAGAGGGGCGAGGCCGGAACGCGTCCGGTGCGCGCCCGGACCGAGCCCGACCGCAGCGAATGGAGACGACGAGATGGCGGATTTCCAGTACCAGGAGCTCTTCGAGCTGGGCCCCGACGAGACGCCCTATCGGAAGCTGAGCGATCAGTTCGTGAAGACCGTGCAGGTCGACGGCCGCGAGATCCTGAAGATCGACCCGGCGGCGCTGACGCTGCTGGCGGCCCAGGCCATCCGGGACGTCTCGCATCTGTTCCGCCCCGGCCATCTCGCCCAGCTCGCCAAGATCCTCGAGGACCCCGAGGCCTCGGACAACGATCGTTTCGTCGCGCTCGAGCTGATGAAGAACGCCAACGTGTCGGCCGGGATGGTGCTCCCCTCCTGCCAGGACACGGGGACGGCGATCGTCATGGGCAAGAAGGGCCAGGACGTCTGGGTCGCCGGCAACGACGAGGAGGCCCTCTCCCGCGGCATCCACAAGACCTACGCCGAGACGAACCTCCGCTACAGCCAGGTCGCGCCCCTCGACATGTACGAGGAGAAGAACACCGGCACGAACCTGCCCGCCCAGCTCGATCTCTTCGCGACGCCCGGCGACGAGTACAAATTCCTCTTCATCACCAAGGGCGGCGGCTCGGCCAACAAATCCCTGCTCTTCCAGGAGACGAAGGCGCTGCTCAACCCCGCCTCGCTCGAGAAGTTCTTCCGCGAGAAGATCAAGCTGCTCGGGACGGCCGCCTGTCCTCCGTACCACCTCGCGGTCGTGATCGGCGGGACCTCCGCCGAGATGACGCTGAAGACCGTCAAGCTCGCGAGCTGCCGCTACCTCGACACGCTTCCGACCTCGGGCAACATCCACGGCCGCGCCTTCCGCGACGTGGAGCTCGAAGAGCGGGTCCTGCAGATCACGCGCGAGGTCGGTATCGGCGCACAGTTCGGCGGGAAGTATTTCTGCCACGACGTGCGCGTGATCCGGCTGCCCCGCCACGGCGCGTCGTGCCCCGTCGGCATCGGCGTCTCCTGCTCGGCGGATCGCCAGATCCTCGGCAAGATCACGAAGAAGGGCATCTTCCTCGAGCAGCTCGAGACGGATCCGGCGCGCTTCATGCCCGATCTCGTCGCCCACGAGCTGACCCGCGAGCCGGTGAAGATCAACCTCGACAAGCCCATGGCGCAGATCCGGGCGGAGCTCTCGCAGTATCCGGTGACGACGCAGCTGCTGCTGACGGGCACGATCATCGTCGCCCGCGACATCGCGCACGCGAAGCTGAAGGAGCGGCTCGATCGCGGCGAGGGCCTGCCGCAGTACTTCAAGGATCACATGGTCTATTACGCCGGTCCCGCGAAGACGCCGGAGGGTTATGTCTCGGGCTCCTTCGGGCCGACGACGGCGGGCCGCATGGACGCCTACGTCGATCTCTTCCAGTCCCACGGCGGCTCGATGGTCATGCTCGCGAAGGGTAATCGCTCGAAGGCGGTGACCGACGCCTGCCAGAAGCACGGCGGCTTCTATCTCGGCTCGATCGGGGGGCCGGCGGCGATCCTCGCGCAGAACTGCATCAAGAAGGTCGAGATCGAGGAATACGAAGAGCTCGGCATGGAGGCGGTCTGGCGGATCGAGGTCGAGGACTTCCCGGCGTTCATCCTCGTGGCCGACAAGGGGAACGACTTCTTCGCTCGCTTCTGAGAGGGCGCGCGCGGGGGAGGCGGGGGCCGTGCCAGGCGCCCGAGCCGAGCGGCTCGGGGTTCGTGGCTCGGACGTGCGCGTCTTGGGTCGCCGGCGCGTCTGGCGCCGTGCTGCGCGCACATCCATTACATCTCACCCCGAACCGCTCGGCTCGGGCGCTCGGGCCGGGGTGCTGGCTCGATGCGCGCGTCCTGCTGCTTTGTTGGGGGGGCGCGGCGCTGCGCGCGCGCGAGGCATGCGATTGCGGGGTAGATCGCTCGCATCGTGGGGCGGGGGGCGTCACGGGGAGGGGGGCGATGGGGCACTCCTCGGACGATGCGCCGAATTTTCCTCGTCGTCGGGTATGGGTTTCAGGCGGTTTTCGGGCTGATCCTGCTCGGGGTCGCGGCGGTCTCGCCGACCGCGGCGCCGACGACGAAGGTCGGCCTCAGCGCGCGGTCGCCTTCCGAGCGGTCATCGCCCCCGGCACATTCCCACGGTCCATCTCTTCCCTGAATGGACCGCCGCCCCGCCGTCCCCTCGAACGGCGGGGCGGCCTGTGCTTCGTTTGCGCGATGAGCGCTTCGTTCGCGCATGAAGAGGTCGCGGATCTCGCGGATCCGCGCCTCGCCGACTATCGGAACCTGAAGGATGCGGAGCTGCTGCTGCGCCGGGATCGCTTCATCGTCGAGGGCCGCGGCAATCTCCGCGTGCTGCTCGCGCGGACGGCGCTCCGGCCGGATTCGCTGCTGCTCAGTGAAGCCGCGTTCGCCGCGCTCGCGGCGGAACTCGGGGCGCTCGCGGCGGAGCTCGAGGCGCTCGGCGCGGCGCGGATCGCCGGGATTCCGGTCTTCGTCGCGAAGCAGGCGGTGCTCGATGCCATCGTCGGATTTCGGGTCCACCGCGGTGCGCTCGCCGTCTGTCGCCGACCGCCGCCGCTGGATCCTCGCTCGCTCGCACAGGCGGTCCTCGCCGGAGGGCGCTCGCCGCGGGTCGTCGTACTCGAAGGCGTCCGCGACGCGGACAACGTCGGCGGGATCTTCCGGGCGGCGATGGCGTTCGGCGCGCGGGCGGTCTTTCTCTGCGGGCGCTCCTGCGATCCCCTCTATCGCAAGGCCATCCGGACCTCGATGGGCGGCTCGCTTTGCGTTCCGTTCGCCCGGGGCGACGAGACGGGGCCGCTGCTCGACGTCCTCCGCACGGCGGGCTTCGGCGTGCTGGCCTTCGACCCGAAGCCGCCGGGCTCGGCGCTCGGCGGCGCGGACATCCGCCTGGACGCGCCGCTCGCGCTGATCTTCGGGACCGAGGGGGAGGGGCTCTCGGCGGCCGCGCTCGCCGGGGCGACGCGGCGGGTCCGGATCGAGATGGCGCCGGGGGTGGATTCGCTCAACGTGGCGACGGCGGCGGCGATCGGGCTTCATGCCCTGCGGCCGCCGGCCGACGCGTTCGGGGACCCGGGCGGAGGCTGAAGCTTGGACGCGAAACCGATCCTGATCCTGAAGACCGGCGAGGCGCTGCCGCCCGTGAAGGCGAAGTGGGGCGATTTCGAGGGGTGGATCGCCCAGGGGCTCGGGCGTCCGCTCGCGCCCGGCGAGGTCGAGGTCGCGGCGGTCCATCTCGGGGATCCCCTGCCGGCGGCGGACCGGATCGCGGGGGTCGTCATCACGGGGTCGGTCTCGATGGTGAGCGACCGCGAGCCCTGGAGCGAGCGCGCGGCGGCCTGGCTCGCGGAGCTGGTCGCCGCCGATGCCGCTCCCGCGCTGGGGCTCTGTTATGGCCACCAGCTGCTGGCCCACGCCCTCGGCGGCGAGGTCGGCGCGAATCCGAACGGGCGCGAGATGGGCACGGTCGAGGTGCATCTGCAGGCCGATCCGCCGCTCTTCGAGTCGGGCGTCTTTCTCGGCCATACCTCCCATCTCGAGGCGGTCCTGCGCCCGCCCCGCGGCGCCCGCGTCCTCGCACGGACCGCGCTCGATCCCCATTCGGCCCTGCGCTACGGCCCGCGCCAATGGGGCACGCAATTCCATCCCGAGTTCGATGAGGAGATCCTGCGCAGCTACATCGAGGCGCGGCGCGAGGTCCTGCTCGGCGAGGGGCGCGATCCGGACGCGATGATCGCGGGAATCACGGACACACCCGAGCTCTGCGGGGTGCTCCGGCGCTTCGCACGCCTGGTGGAGCGATCGCAGTAGTGCGAAGCGTGCGTCGGAGGGCCTAACGGCTTCCGCGTTGACGCGACAGCTCCCGGTGTCGACGGACCTGCTCGCGGTAGACCCAGCGCAGGAGCTGCGAGCGCGTGCCTTCGTCGAGGCCCATGAAGGCGACGGCGACGTTGGACCGGCCGCCGCTCTTCACGACCTGGTTCGGATTGCGGACGACCCGCGCCGGCAGCACGAAGCATTCGCTGCCCGGCAGCTCGAGGTGGACGACGACCTCTTCGTCGGCGGCATAATCCGTCGCCGAGCTGAAGCGGATGCCGCCGGCCGAGAGATTGAGCAGCTCGTGGACGACCTCGCCCGCGCCCGCCGCGGCGTCCCCAGCGGCGTCTCCCGCCCCGGCCCGGCCGCGCTCGCGAACGACCCGGACCTGGAGCCCATGCGCGGAAATGCGAACGAATGCGCGTTGCTGAAGCCGCTCCCACTCGCTCGAGAGGCGGAGCGCGAAGGTCTCGGGGGTGCTCGCCGCTACGGTTGCGGAAGTCGAATAGCGCGCGTCGTTCTGGATCGGGGACTCGACGACGAGTGCCTCGCCCCGCTCGAGGGGCGCACAGGAGCCGAGGAACCAGTGGAGTCCGTCCGCGACATGGTCGACGGGCACGACCATGGGGTATCCGCCTGCCGGTCCGCTGGGATGCAGGATCAACAGATGTCCCGCCTCGACGATCAGGCGGCGTCGCTCGGACTCGGGCTTCTCCACGGGCTCTCGCTTCGACCGGCGTTCCGAATGGTCCGCCGGGTCGGCGCCGGGCAGCGGGCCTTCCAACGGCAGGGGAATGCTTCCCGTGTCGGCGAAAGCCGATCCCGCTTGAGCTACCCCGAGGGATGATTCGATGCCCGGGACGCGGATCGGCCGGCGATGCCGTCGACAATGAGAGTGATCACTCTTAGAGTCCGCGCATGAATCTTCGCGTGGCCGAGCTGGCCGATGCTGCGGGCGTCGGCGTCGACACCGTGCGCTTCTACCAGGCGCGCGGGCTGATTCCGCCGCCGATCCGCCAGGGTCGCTTCGCCCTCTATTCCACGGACCATCTCGAGCGGCTCCGCCGCATCCGCGCGCTGCTCGAGGCGGGCTTCAGCCTCGCCCAGATCCGCCGACTGCTCGAGGAAGAGCGCGAGCCGGGTGCTCGCCGTTTGCGCACGCAGCCGAGGCCGGGGGCAGCGAAGGCGTCGCGGGCGCGCGCTGCCCGTGCGGCAGGGGGCACGCGCGGCGAAGCGACGACGCTGCTCGCCTCGCTCGCCGCGGAGAGCGTCGGCGACGGCACGCTCTCCCAGCAGGAGCTCGCGAGCGAGACCGGCGTGCCCGAGGCGCTCGTCGTCGCGGCGGTACGCGCGGGTCTGCTGACGCCGATCGAGGTCGGGGGCGAGCTGCGATTCCCCCGATCGGATCTCGACATGCTCGCCGCGGGGCTCGAGATGCTCGGCGAGGGCCTGCCGCTCGAGAAGCTGCTCGAGCTCGCCGCCGAGCACGCGGCGAGCATCGCCACGCTGGCCGAGCGCGCGATCGATCTCTTCGATGATCATGTCCGCAAGCCGCGCGGCGAGGACGAGAACGCCGTGCGGCGCGCCTTCGAGCGGCTGCTGCCGCAGGCAACCCAGATCGTCGCCCTGCATTTCCAGCGTACGGTCGTCGCCCGCGCACTCGCCCGGCTGCGCGAAAAGGGCGACGCCGGCGCCCTCGAGGAGACGCTCGCCCTCGCCCGCGCGGGGCGCCTGGAGGTCCAGTGGCGTTAGGGGATCTTCCGGTCGGAGAGGAGAAGCGCGTCCGCGTGCGGGAGATGTTCGACCGCATCGCACCCCGCTACGACGCGCTCAACCGCATCATGTCGCTCGGCCTCGACCAGCGCTGGCGCCGGCGCGCGCTCGACAAGATCGCGGTCGGACCGGCGGATTTCGTCGTCGATCTCGCCTGCGGCACGGGCGATTTCTGCGAGCTCGTCGAGGCCCGCGGCGCCCGGGCCGTCGGGGTCGATTTCGCGCGCGAGATGCTGCGCCAGGCGCAGTCGCGCGGGCTCGGCTTTCCGAAGGTCCAGGGCGATGGCGAATGGTTGCCGTTCGGGACGGCCTCGGTCGACGTCGTGACCTGCGGCTTCGCGCTGCGCAATTTCGTGTCGCTCGAGGGCGTGCTGCGCGAGATCGCGCGGATCGTGCGGCCGGGCGGGCGCATCGCGCTCGTCGACGTCGATCGCCCCGCCTTCGGGCCGCTGCGCGCCGCCCATTCGCTCTATTTCGACCGGATCGTGCCCTTCGTCGGCGGTCTGCTCTCCGATCGCAGCGCTTATCGCTACCTCCCGAAATCGACCGCCTATCTGCCGCCGCCGGCCGCGATCCGGACGCTGCTCTCGGGCGCGGGCTTCCTCGAGCTCGAGCGCGAGGTCCTGCTGCTCGGCTCGGCGCAGATCCTGACCGGCGTGCGCGGTCCGCTCACGCCGGTCGGGGGTCGCGCGCGATGAGCGCCGCTCCGGCCGCTCCGGCTCCGCCGGAAGCGATCCCCGCGGCACTCGCGGCGGAGATCGGAACGGTGATCGCCGAAGCGAAGGCGTCGGGGCGCACCCGCTTCCTCGCCTGGGTCGAATCCCTGCCGTCGCTCGCCGCCGCCGACGGGCTGCGCGCATTCGCCTGGGCGGGAAGCCGCGACCGATCGATCTGGGAGCGCGTCGATGCCGGCGAGCTCTTCGTCGCCTGGGGCAGCGTCGACGAGATCGAACGCGAGGGCGGCGATCGGTTCACCGCCGTCCGCGCCTGGCATCGCGAGCTCGCGACTCGGCTCCGCATCGCGGGCGCCGCGCGACCCGAAGGCGCTCCGATCTGTCTCGGCGGATTCGGATTCGACGCGACGGCGAGCGCGGATCCCGATTGGAAGAGCTTCCCCGCGGCGTGCTTCCGTCTGCCGGAGGGCCTCGTCGAACGCGTCGACGGGGTCGCCCGCGCGGTCGTGTTCGCGCGGATCGATCCGGCGGCGAATGCGGCCGGGATCGCAGAGGCTTTCGCGCGCCGGCTGGCCGACGTCCGCGCCGCGGTCTGCTTCCGCGCGCCCGGTGCCCTTGGCGCGCAGGGGCGGGGTGACGGCGATCCCGCCGGCGAAGGTCCGGAGTACCGCGTGCGTGCCGACCGCAGCCATGCGCGTTTTCTCGAGCAGGTCGAGCACGCCCTCGCCGAGATCGCGAGCGGCCGGCTCGCCAAGCTCGTGCTGGCGCGCTCGCTCGCCGTCGACCACGACGACGCCTACGACGTGCCCGGTTTCCTCGTCCGGCTGCGCGCTCTCTATCCGAGCTGCACTCTCGTCGCCGTCGGCCGCGGTCGCGACACGTTCCTGGCCGCGACCCCCGAATCCCTCGTCCGCGTTCGGGGGCGAAGGTTCGAGACCGCCGCGCTCGCCGGCTCGACCGCCCGCGGACGCACGCCCGAAGAGGACGCCGAGCTCGCGCAGGCGCTCTTCGCGAGCGCGAAGGAGCGCGCCGAGCATGCCCACGTCGTCGATGCGATGCGCGCCGTCCTCGCGCCCCGCGCTGCGCGCCTCGAGGTCGCGCGAGCGCCGAGCCTGCGCCGACTCTTCGGGATCCAGCACCTCGAGACGTCGATCGAAGGCGAGCTCGCGCCCGCGCCGCCCGGCACGACTTCCGGTGATGCGGCCGGCGAGATCCTGTCCCTCGTCGAAGCGCTGCATCCGACGCCGGCCGTCGCCGGTGCACCGGCCCCCTCCGCGGCCGAATGGCTGCGCCTGCATGAAGGTCTCGAGCGCGGATGGTATGCGGCGCCGATCGGTTGGCTCGACGCCGAGGGCGGCGGCGCGTTCTGCGTCGGCCTGCGCTCGGCGCTGATCCGCAATGGGCTCGCCCCCGTCGGCCAGTCGGGCGCGAGCCGCGCGAGACTCTTCGCCGGCGTCGGGATCGTCGCCGGCTCCGATCCCGAGCAGGAGCTCGTCGAGACGCGGATCAAGCTGCGCGCGCTGCTCGCGCCGCTCACGGAGATCTGAATTGACGCGCGTGCGCGATGCGGCGGATGGCCGGCTGGCCTTCGAGGCGGATCCCGCGGCGGTCTACGCCCATGCCGGCGCGTTCTTCGCGGGCCTCGCCGCGGCCGGTGTCGCGCATGTCGTGATCTCGCCGGGCTCGCGCTCGACGCCGCTGGCGATCGCCGCCGAGCGCTGTCGCGGGCTGCGGACCTGGATCGAGCTCGACGAACGCGCGGCCGGCTTCTTCGCCCTCGGTCTCGGGCGGGCGACCGGCCGGCCGGCGGCCCTCGTCTGCACGTCGGGCACCGCCGCCGCCAACTATCTCCCCGCCGTCGTCGAGGCCCATCACGCCCGCGTTCCGCTCCTCGTACTGACCGCCGATCGGCCGAGCGAGCTGCGCGATTTCGGAGCGGGGCAGACGATCGAGCAGACGGGCCTGTACGGGCGCCATCCGCGTTGGTCGGTCGAGGTTCCGATCCCCGCGGCGGGCGAGGCCCCGCTCCGCCATGCGGAGATCCTCGCAGCGCGCGCCGTCGAGCGGGCGATCGGTCGGCCGGCCGGCCCGGTCCACCTCAACTGGCCGCTGCGCGAACCGCTCGCGCCGCCGCTTCGCGAAGCCGGCGAGGGTCCGAGCCCGGGCGGGGATCGCGACGCGAGCGCCCCGGTCCAGCAGGTGG
This sequence comes from Myxococcota bacterium, assembly GCA_963169575.1. Taxonomy (GTDB): domain Bacteria; phylum Myxococcota_A; class UBA9160; order UBA9160; family UBA4427; genus UBA4427. Next base: position 10,762 of record CAUJGH010000064.1, read on the forward strand.
TTCGCTTCACGCGCGCCGAGCCCGTCGCGGCCGAGGACGACGTCGCCGAGCTCGCCGCGCTCGCGCTCGCGTGCGAACGCGGCGTGATCTGCGCCGGGCCCATCGATGCGGATGTGCGCCTCGCCTCCGCGCTCGCCCGCTTCGCCGCGCGGGCGGGCTGGCCGCTGCTCGCGGATCCGGCTTCGCAGCTGCGCTGCGGGGCGTGGAGCGCGCAGGCGCCGGTGATCGATGGCGGCGATTGGCTGGCGCGCGCGCCGGGCTTCGCGGCGGCGCATGGGCCGGAGGCGCTGATCCGGATCGGGGATCCGCCGGTCTCGAAGGCCCAGCGGCTCTGGCTCGAGCGGTCGGCGCCGGGGACGGTCTGGTGGCTCGACGAAGGGGGGCAATGGGGCGAGCCCTCGCGTCAGGCGACGCGGGTCGTCGTCGGCGGAGCGGCTTCCCTGCTCGAGCAGGCGGCGGCGCGGCTGCCCGAAGCCCTCGCGCGCAAGCGCTCCTTCGGCGAGGCGTTCGTCGCCGCGAACGCCCGGGCGCGCGCGGCCTTCGCGGCGGAGAGCGCGGACGCGCGGGCCGTCTCGGGACTCGGTCTCGCCGCGGCCGTCGCTGCGGCGGCGCCGGCCGGCGGGCAGCTCTTCGCTTCGAATAGCATGTCGATCCGCCTGCTCGACCTCGCGCTGGCGGCTCGCAGCGCGCCGCTGCGGATCTTCTGCAA
>CAUJGH010000065.1 GCA_963169575.1 Myxococcota bacterium
CGCCGTGCGCTGGGCGGCGGCGCTCGCCTGCCGTCAGGAATCGCTCGGCCACGTCTGCGCCGATCTGCGCCGACTCGCCGCCGAGGGGATCGCGAGCGACGACGGCGCGGAGGCCGGCGAGATGGCGGTGCTGGCGGCGCATGCGTCGCTCGACGAATGGCTCGCGGCCCTCGCGGCGAGTCCGCTCGTCGAGGCGGCCGGGGCGACCGGGCTGACCGCAGCGGCCGAGCGCCCGGCCGGGGGCGAAGCGCGGCCGCTCGTGCTCGACGCGCAGGGCCGTCTCTATTTGCGCCGGCTCGAACGCGCCGAACAGGCGCTCGCCGCGGCCGTTCTCCGGCGCGTCGCCCGCGCCGACCTCGAGCTCGCGGGCTTCGACGCGCCGGCCGCGATCGCACGCGTGCTCGCGGACCGGCGCTCGCCGGACGACGACGCGCCCGCCCGCGCGCTCGCCGTCGGACTCGCGCGGCCGCTCTCGATCCTGACGGGCGGGCCGGGCACCGGCAAGACGACGCTCGTCGCGCGCCTCGTTCGGCTGCTCGCGCTCCACGCCCTCGAGACGCAGGGCCGCGCCCTGCGCGTCCGCCTGCTCGCGCCGACGGGCAAGGCGGCGGCCGCGATGGCGAGCTCCTTCGCGAACGAGCGCGCCCGTCTGCTCGCGGACGAGCCGGCGGGCGATCCCCTCCGCGCAGGGCTGCCGACGAGCGCCGAGACGATCCACCGCGCCCTCGCGCGCTGGGGGCGCCTCGGCGCGGGCGGCGAGCGCCGGGGGCCCGCCATCGACGCGGACGTCGTCGTCGTCGACGAGGTCTCGATGGTCGATCTCGAGCAGATGGCGCGGCTCTTCGAGGCGTGCGAAGCGGTGCCGCGGATCGTGCTGCTCGGCGATCCGAGGCAGCTCGCTTCGGTCGAGGCAGGCGCCGTGCTCGCGGATCTCTGCGGCGAGACGAGCGGTGAGAACAGCGGCGAGACGAGCGGCGAGGCGCCGAACGCCGGGCTCGAGCGTTCGATCGTGCGCCTCACGAAGAGCCATCGTTATGCGGCAGCGGGCGGCATCGGATCGCTCGCCGAGGCGGTGCGCGAGGGCGACGCGGACCGCGCGCTGGCGATCCTCGCCGATCCCCGGCATGCGGACGTCGAGCGCTGCGAGATCGGCTCCCTCGAGCAGCTCGGCGCACGGCTGGCCGAAGCCGTTCGGAGCCAGCAGGCGACGCTCGCCGCGGCGGATTCGCTGGATTCGAAGCTCGCGCGGCTGACCGATCATCGCGTGCTCTGCGCCCATCGCCGGGGCCCCTTCGGCGTCGAGTCCCTCGCGCTGCGCCTCGACGCGATCGCGGCGGCCGCACGGCGGACCTCGAGCCGCGATGGGGAGTGGCCCGGCCGCCTGCTTCTCGTGACCCGCAACGCACCGGAGCAGGGGCTCTGGAATGGCGACGTCGGGCTCGTCGAGCGGCTGCCGGAGGGCTTGCGCGCGCTCTTCCCGACCGCCGATGGCGGCGTGCGCACGCTGTCGCTCGCGCGTCTTCCCGCCCACGAGAGCGCGATCGCCATGAGCGTCCACAAGAGCCAGGGCTCGGAATTCGAGGCCGTCGATCTCGTGCTCGGCGCCCGCGTCTCGCGCCTGATGACGCGCGAGCTTCTCTATACGGGCATCACCCGCGCCCGCTCGCGCCTGCGCCTGCACGCGAGCGAAGCGGTCGTGCGCGCCGCGATCGATCGGCGCGCCGGGCGCGACTCGGGGCTGGTCGATCGCTTGAGGGCGGGCTGACGATGGCGGGACATCGCAAGGGCGGTTCGAAGCACGAAGGCAAGGGCTCGGCGCACGACACGTCGAAGCGCGTGCGGAAGGGCGGGGCGAGGGAAGCGCGGAAGGGCAAGCCGGCGCGAGACGCTGCGGCGACGGATCTTCCCGCCGCTCTGGAGGAGGCCCTCGCGCCGAAGGCGGGGCGGGTCGTCGCGCATCACGGCGTCGCGGTGCTCGTCCGCTTCGATGACGGCAGCACGCGGCAGATCTGGCTCGCGCCCGAGCAGCGCGCGGTCGTCGGTGATCGCGTCGATGTCCGGGGCGAGCGGCTCGAGGCGCTGCCCGCACACGGGGTGCTGCGCCGGCGCGATCCGCGCGGCCGCGAGCGGACGATCGCGACGAATCTCGATCGGCTCTTCATCGTCGTCGCATTGGAGCCGCGCGAGCAGCCGGGCTACATCGACCGCGGAATCGTGATCGCGCGCGCGGCCGGGATCGAGCCGACGCTGGTCGTGAACAAATGCGATCTGCCCGGCTCGGCGGCCCTCGTCGAGAGGCTCGGCGAGATCTACGGCAGGTCGTGCGAGGTGCTCGCCGTCTCGGCGTCGCAGGGGACCGGGCTGGACGCGATCGCCGGGCTGCTCGCCCCCGACCTCATGGGCGCGCTCGTCGGACCTTCCGGCGTCGGCAAGAGCTCGCTGCTGAACGCCCTCGTCCCGGATCTCGCGCTCACTGTCTCGGAGCTCAATCGCGGCAGCGGCCACGGTCGTCATACGACGACGACCGCGACCCTGCACACCCTCGCCGGCGGCGGCATCCTCGTCGACACCGCGGGCTTCAAGGATTTCATCGCCGTCGACGTCGAGCCCGGCGAGGTCGCCGCCTGCTTTCCGGGCTTCGAGGGCGCGCTCGAGGCGGGCTGCCGCTTCCGCGATTGTCTGCATCGGAGCGAGCCGGACTGCGCCGTGCTGGCCGCTGCAGCGGCAGGCCGGATCGCTCCGCGCCGGCTCGAGGCCTACTCGGCGCTGCTCGACGAGCTCGCGGCCGCGTCTTCCCGCTCGACCGATCCGGGATTCCGCAAATCCTCGAGATAGGCGGCGTGATCCTGCGGCGTCTCGAAGCTGATGCCCCCGAGCTTGCCCGCTCGCAGATCGCGCACGAAGAGATCCGCCGCGCGTTCGAGATCGACATGGCCCCCGGAGCGCAGGGCCCCGCGACGCCGGCCGACCGCTTCGAGCAGGGCCACCGCACGCGACGCATCCCGGGGATCCTCCGAGGTCGCAGCGACGATGCGCGCCACCGCGTCGCCGAGCTCGAAGCGCGCCGTCAGCGCCTCCGCATAACGGGCGGCGACGAAGCGGATCGCCCAGCCCGCGACGTCGACGAGATCGAAGGCGGCCTCGCCGACGGCGCCGCTCGCGGC